>JARGPE010000270.1 GCA_029212835.1 Alphaproteobacteria bacterium
TGATTGAACAAGCGGGCGCAGAAGGTCTGAGAGTTGTGTCCAGGTCAGGCCATTGGGCATTGGATAGTCAGATGAGGGAAAGTCCACCTCGTCAAGAACATCCCAATCAAGATGGAGCCAGAATTGCGACGCTACACTTTGTTGGTAACAAATAATTTTCTCGGCGATTGCTGATGGAGTGGAAGCATGGATTGCATCCGCGTCGATAAGCTGTGGCGGTATTGGGAGGTCTTCTGGCATCAATGATTTATCTCGCAGCGCGATTTCTCTGTCTCGAAAGCCGACCAATGAAACAGTCTGCGGCGCTAAGCCTGGCCAGCAATCCATTTTTGGTCCCAGCGACGCGTTGCCTTTCCCCAGTATGAAATTCATGGGCATGTCGGCGAAATCCCCAGTTTGTGAGGTTCTGCCATCATAGAGATCAAGATGCCCGTCGATGTAAACCAATCCCACTTGATTGGAAATCTGAGAGGCAGCAGCAATTGCGCCGACAACATTGGTACAACAGCCGCCGATCAAAAGTGGAAATGAGGATTCCTTCAAAAGACGTGTGACCTGTTCATGGGTTTCGTCGATCACATGCTTAACATCGTCCAGCGCCTTAATGCCGGTGTTTGGATCTCTGTTCGTGCCAATGATTTCCACGGGCAGATCATTTGAATCTTTTAAATCAGGTAAGGCCTGGATAAGCCCAAGACGCCTCAGGATGGTTGGGGCGCGGGCCGTACCACCGGGCACACCTTCGCAATCAACCGGTACACCCAGAAGAGTTATGTTTGAAGGTGTCGGCATAATAGATTCCCAAATAGATCGATGATGCATTAATCTATTTTGGTTTTATAAAAGAGTCAATTGGCAACGCAAGTCGTTGAAAGAGGATGAAAATTAGAAGGGTTGTTAAACTCGCGCTTCGGCCTCTGCCTTGATACGCCCGACCATGGCAACAAATCCGTTGCGGCGGTTTGGCGACAGGTGGCTTTCCAGGCCCAAGCGGGTCAGGGCCTCAGTGGCGTTCAGTTCAGTAATCTCTTTTGGGGTGCGACCTGAATAGAGTTCCAGCAGGATCGCGATCAATCCCTTAACGATAAAGGCATCGCTGTCCGCGCGGAAAGACAGGGTTGTGGGGTCGGTGCTGTCATTGGGCTGGCAGGTCATCCAAACCTGGGACATGCAGCCGCGTACCTTGTTTTCCTCGGTCTTCTCTTCCTCTGGCATTGGGGGCAGTTTTTTACCCAGATCAACGATATAGCGATAGCGCTCTTCCCAATCTTCAAAGAGCTCAAAATCTTCAACCAAATCGTCAATGGTACGTGCCATGGGGACCTCTGTCAGTGTTGCAGTCTCCCTCGCGATATAGGCGGCTTGGCTGGATGGGTAAAGGTCTAGCTGAGATATCGAAAGGGCCCCTGAATATCGCCCAGCCAGGCCCAGGCAAGCAGAACCAGGTGATTGCCGGTCCATATTGCATGGGGCGTATTGCCTGGAATCAGCAGGCACTTTCCTGGACCGCGTACTTTTGGTGGGGTTGGTCCAATCTGCATGGTCGCGGTTCCCGACAAGGGTAGATAGATCTCGTCCGCAGCATGGGCATGCAGCGGATAGAAGCTATGGGCACCAATCAGCAGCAACCCAACACGCAGTCTTGATGTTGGAACCCGTGCCTCTTCTCCAACCAGGGTGCAAAAGGCGTGTCGATAGTGAAATTCTGTTTGACCGTTTTTGGAATTTGGATTTCCGGGTGCCCGTTCCCAGTGCAGCAATGGCTTCATGGTTGCGATTGCCCCGCGCAGATAACCGGTCTCTTTCGGACCCTGTGCAAGACAGGCATCCAGGCGCGCCACAACGGGTTGGGTAGAGGGGGTCCAGCTGTGTCTGGCTGGCCCCAATGCATCTAATTCTGAGACGAGTGTGTTGCATAACCGCCGACCATCGCGGCGCAGCGTTTCCATCAATGTGGCGAGAAACGCATCTTCTGGTCGCTTGCCTGTACCGTTCCAATCTGCGGAATGGAGCGATCTGTCCAGTGTCACGCCGCAAGGCCTGACTGGCGGGGCCACAGAACAGGGAACCAATCTTCCCGCAATCTCTGGCCCGCCTGCATATCATGTCCAGGATAGGGGGGAGAGGTGCGGCCAGGCCGCTCCACATAGCGGGCGTCCTCGCCGACCCAGCGCATGGAAAAGGCCCGCCGACGCCGGGGGCCTGTATTGGCGGGCGCGCCATGGACAGTTCGGTAATCAAAGAAGATAGCGTCGCCCGGCTGCATATCCCAGGACAACAAAGTGTAGCGATCCGGTTCCGCATCAGGGTTAGGGACGGGCAGGTAATCCTCCTGATTGGGATAGAATCCACTGTCGTCCAACCACCGGACCGGCAGAACCAGCTTGTCCCACAAATGCGATCCCTTAATGAATTGCGGACAGGCATCAATGCCAACCGGATCGACCGGGACCCAGATGCTGACGGTTTGGTGCCCCTCCACAAAGTAATAGGGGCTGTCCTGGTGCCAGGGGGTCTTTTTGGAGGTGCCTGGTTCTTTCACCAGAACATGATCATGGAAGAACTGCGCCAGGGGGCTTTGCATGATTTCCGCTGCAACCTGTGCTGCGGGCGACTCCCGAAGGACTTTCTCAAACGCCGGAATTCGGGGCCAATTGCAGTAATCGTCGAAAAACCGCCCGGTATCGATGCCTGTTGTGTTTTCTGCCGCATAAGGCCCAGGCTCAGCCATATTTTGGTCGATGCCAGCCGCAATCGTATCAACCCAGTCGCGGAAGATTCCGCGCACCAGCACAACGCCGTCTTCGGCATAGGTATCAATGTGAGATTGTGAGATCATGAGAAATTTTATCCTGCGGATAGACGACTGACAATTGTAAATCAGGTGTGGCTCAGTTTCCGCGTTGGCTTTCCGGAACATCTGCATTCGGGTCGGTGTCATTTGCCGATCCTGGACCGCCAAAGACCTTGCGCAGAAAGCCTGGTGCAATGACGGAGAGGGGATTAACGCTGATATTCGGGTCATCGCGCGGTCCGGTCATTCGATAGGCGACCCCGAACAGACCATCGCCGAGCAGCAGGTTAATCCCAGGAATGGCACCAATGGTGTTGGAGAATATTCCAGCCACAGCGATATCGCCGCCAATGTTTAAGGTATTATCGATGCGATTGATTGTTCCGGTTGCGGTAACGCCCATGGCATTGCCGCGCGCAACACTGTCCAGAATTTCGAAGCTTTCGGGGGTCAGGCTGAAATCCAAATTCAAGGTGTCAAAGGCAAGCCCCTCATTGTTCAGAGCGGCGATAATGCCGGTAACGGAGATAACCTCCAGAATTTTGGTCAGGCGGGGGGCGTCTAATAGTTTGAAGTCGCGCATTTCGATGCGACCGAGCATTGGTTCAGCCGCCGTTTCCCGTTGACCTGTTATTTTCAGCTGACCGCCTTCCAACCGACCGGTGATATCAGCGATATCCAGTGCCAGACCTGTATCGTCTGCGGTGATATTCAGGCTGTGACCACCATTATCTGTGGGCAGATATTGAATATTCACCCCCTTATCGACCCCAATGGAGCCCAGGACACTCAAACGATCTACCTGTTCACCATTCAGATTCAGGGTGAAATCAACATCATCTACAGACCGGTTGGCGCTAACGAAAACCGATTCTACCTTTCCAGATATTTGCATCTTGGGATCTAGTATCGGCGGTGTTTGTACCTTTGCGGTGTTGGGCTCATCTAGTTTGATGAAGGGCATAATATTCATGCTGGGGCCGCTCAAAGTGATCTGGTAGACGCCATTCACATCCTTCAAGTCACCACTGATATCGGTTTTGCCATATCGCAGCGTTTCGATAGTTGCGCTCGTAATGCGTTTGAAATCGGTGCTGGCCTGCATATGGCCAACAAGTCGATGATCCTCGTCCCCGTCCAAAACAATATCATCAATCCGGTAGCTGCCTGATGGATCGATGCCTATTTTCAGAGATAAGGTACTGGGAGTGCCGGGTTCCTTGCGCCAATCGACCAGATCCGCAATCAGGGTCGATTGCGTCAGGTCCGCAGTCAGGGCGATTGTCTGGTTACCGGATTTAAAAGTTGTATAAGTCGCAGACAGGCTGGTCGGTCCTTCGGCAATCCCAGTGAGGGGCAGGTTGAACCGTCGCAGTTCTGACAGATCCGTTGTGGTCGTGATGGCAAGTTTGCTTCGATCATCGCCCTCATCCCCAAAATTCTCATTCCAGA
>JARGPE010000271.1:0-2898 GCA_029212835.1 Alphaproteobacteria bacterium
AACAACCGACCAACAACCTGTAAGGCATAGTCCTTGAAGCTGAGGGTGGGGCCATGAAACAATTCCATCAACCAGGTATCGGCGCTGAGCTGCTTTAGAGGGGCCACAGCGTCGTGATCAAACCCGCTATAGGCATCGGTTGCGATATCGGCAAATTCATCTTCCGAAATCACATCCCCCAGAAAGGGCATACAAACCCGCACCACCAATTCGTCATAGGGCAAGCCGCGCATTTCACGCCATTCTGCCGCCGAGAATCTCGGCCAGTCAGACGGCACATACAATCCCCCATCCCGCGCCAATCCGGTCAGCAGAACATCATCGAAATTTAAATCCGGTGCAGAACCACGAGTCGAAACATAGCGCATTTCTGTATCCTATTTGGCGGGGGCTGAATTTCCTGCACTTTTTGCATCGATCACCGGAGCTGAAATCATACGCATATCCCGCTGCGGGAACGGAATGCTGAGGCCTGCTTCCTCGATTTTTTCCTTGGACCAGCGGGTCATATCCCACTTTACAGCCCAAAAATCAGCGCTTCTGGCCCAAAACCGCATAGTGATATTCACCGAACTGTCGCCCAAGGTCGTAACCATGCATTGCGGAGCAGGGTCTTTTAAAACACGATCATCCTTGGTCATAAGACCATTCAATATGTCCATCGCTTGGCCAATATCATCGCTATAGGAAATGCCAATGACCAAATCCATGCGACGCTGGCCATTGCGGGAATAGTTTGTGACCTTTGAGTTCCAGATGCTGCTGTTCGGGCAAGAGACATACACGCCATCGGCGGTCGTGAATTGGGTTGTAAACAGACCAATTTCATCCACTGTCGCAGAGACAGGCCCAGCTTCAACGAAATCACCGACCCGGAAGGGCCGCAGGATCAACAGCATGATACCCGCAGCGATATTCTGCAAAGTCCCTTGCAAGGCCAAGCCAATTGCTAAGCCGGCGGCACCCAAGATGGCAATGATACTGGCAGTCTGAACCCCAAATTGATTCAGAATTGCAATGATTGTGATAATAACAATCAGATACCGAACAAGGCTGGCAAAGAGCGGCTTTAATGTCCCATCAATCCGCTGATACTTACCTAGACTGCGGCGCGTCCAACCAGACAGGCGCCCTGCCAGCCAAAGACCAACGATCAAAATAATCACTGCTTGCAGAATAGTGGTGCCATAGTTCAGAGCCGTTGGCACCACCCAGTTCCAGACATCTTCCATTTGCTTGGTCGAAAATTCCATTATCTTCTATCCTTCTAGATACCGTCGGTGCAAATGGCGCTTGAACGCCGTTGCATCTAAAGAGTGACCAGTCGCCGATGTGATCAGCGCATCCGTCTCTAGGTACGATCCTTTGGCATGAATGGCATTGCCGAGCCACCGCATCAAGGGCGAAAAATCACCACGAGCAAGGGCTTGCGGGATTTCCGGGTCGGCCTTATGTGCTGCTTCGGCCAATTGAGCGGCCAACATGGCCCCCAATGTATAGGTCGGAAAATAACCGAATGCCCCATCATACCAGTGTATATCTTGCAAGCATCCAAGACGGTCATTAGGCACATCCACGCCCAACAGATCCTTTATGCCCTTATTCCAGGCCGCAGGCAGGTCTGCCAAGGGCAGGTCGCCAGACAGAAGGGGGCGTTCCAATCGTGTGCGCAAAATGACATGAGCGGGATAGGTAACTTCATCAGCTTCTACGCGGATGAAATCCGGCTTAACCCATTGCTGAAGCCGCCTGAAATTATCGGGAGAAAACGCGGGGTCTGGACCTAGAACTTCAGTCGCCTTACTGGCCAACCAGCCCAAGAATTCTGAGGATCGGCTGGCCTGCATCTCGACGCTCAGCGATTGGCTTTCATGCACCACCATGCCCAGGGATTGGCCCACTGGCTGGCGGTTCCATTCGGCCGGTAGCCCCGCTTCATAGGCGGCATGACCACATTCATGCAGCACTGCCATGACCGACCCCATCGGATCGTCTTCACGATAGGATACAGTGATCCGTTGATCACCGCGATAGCCTGTTGAAAATGGATGGGCACTGACATCGATCCGCCCGGCCTCAAACCGAAACCCCGTTGCCCCTGCCAACAGCTCCACCAGTTTACGCTGGAGATCCACGGCGACCGGCTGGGGTTGGATGGGAAGGCCTTTTTGCGCCTGACGCTGGGTCACCTGCGCCAGAAAATCGGGTAAAAACGCCGCGTAGTCATCAAAGACCGGGTCGATATCAGCAACCCGCACACCCGGCGCATAGGAGTCAAGCAAGGCATCATAGGGATCAAGATCCAGCGCCTCCCCATAAGCAACGGCACTTTCCCGAACCAAACGAATAACGGCAGCTAGTTTTTCCGACACGGCAGAGAAATCTGCCTTTGCGCGTGCCTCTCGCCAAGCATGCTCACACGCGCTTGTCGCATCACTGATTTCAGCAACCAAATCATCTGGCAGCGCGGTTGCGAATTTATGTTCCCGCCGCATCTCCCGCACATTGGCAGCTTGCCAGGGGTTCAGAGATTCCTGCATTGCCGCTGCCAGCAGGTCACCTATTTCCGGGTCTGTCACAGCACGATGCCGTAACACTCGCAATTCTGACAATTGCTCACCGCGGGGGGAGGCCCCTTGGGTCGGCATCATGGTGGCGGCATCCCAGTGCAGAACACTGGCAACCTCTCCATACAGGGCAATGCGTCGGAACCGCGCCTCTAAATCACTATAAGCGGAATTCGTCCCCATTTCAGCACTAGGCATCCTTGGCAGAATCCTGTTTTGGGGGGCGATGAAATAGGACGAAAATTACCGCCAAAGCGATTGCCAGGAAAAACCATGTCAGGGCGTATTGCAGGTGATCGTTTGGAATATCCAAACGCCATTGCTTACCCAC
>JARGPE010000271.1:2908-4236 GCA_029212835.1 Alphaproteobacteria bacterium
CGTATCATGACCGTCAACCACATAGTAATTGGGAACCGATACGCCAATTTGTTCGCCCATCTGCGAGCTGTTGATCGAATACCACATATTCCGGTCCGGCTCATTTTCCGGCAGAAAGACATGCTGCAAGCCCGTGATCGGCCGTTGAAAACGAACGATGCCCGTGACTGTCGTCTCTCCATCGATCAATCCAGCCTCGCGCGTCGATTGTTCCCGCATCTCAAACGGCACCCAGCCGCGATTGACCAGAACGATAGGGGCATTAGGAACATCATCGCGCTGGAACGGGGTAATGATATGCAGGCCTGGATTGCCATTCAGAGAGCGATTCAGCAGGAACATTTCTTCTTCGTTCAGAAAACGCCCCGTCATTTTCACATGTTTGAATTCCCAATCTTCAATCATCAGGTCGCCCGTTGGCAGCGTTTCCGCTGCCTCAACAGAGCGCTCCTGCAATTTGGAGATCAGGTCTTCCTTCCATTCCATCCGCTGCAATTGCCAAACACCCAACCAGACCAGAGTGATCAAGGCCGGTATCGTGAACAATGTCGGGATTAACTTCAGGCGCATGAACATGAAAGACGCTTCCTTAAAGACGAAAATAGTAAACCTCAGAATCCAGAATCGCTGTCCGTGCCGCTGTCACTGGCTTGATTGACATATTGCAGCGCAATCAAAAGACCCTTCGCGCGCGGGATCAGCACCAGTGTCAGGATGACAACGACCGGGGCCGTGACCAATATCGGAACCCAGACTGCCGTGTTGAACGCCAACAACACCCAGGCCCCCAAGCCAACGCCAATGGCACCGATGATTAGAATAAGGAAAGGGACCGCACCATCTCCGGCATTTTCAAAATCATAACGCAGACCACAAAATCCACATCCTTGACCGACTTTCAAGAACCCGGAAAACAATCGTCCCTCGCCACAGCGCGGACACCGACCACGAAATCCTGTCTGCCAGGGAGAGGGGGCGTCATAGTGCTGGTGAGCCATCGTGTGCCGCCTTTCCGAAAATCCGCAATACGCAGATGAAACTTGTTTCTCATACAAAGGGCCAGGGCGCCATAGGCATCCCTGACCCCTTTTAAACGCAGTCGGATGGGATCAACCGCCCCACCAGTAAACGCAAACGAACAGGAACAACCACACGACATCAACGAAGTGCCAGTACCAAGCCGCTGCTTCAAAACCAAAGTGCTGGGTCGGTGTGAAATCCCCCTTATTGGCGCGCACAAGGCACACTGCCAGGAAGATTGTCCCGACCAGCACATGGAACCCGTGAAAACCGGTCGCCATGTAGAAGGTTGAGCTATAAATGCCTTC
>JARGPE010000021.1 GCA_029212835.1 Alphaproteobacteria bacterium
CAACAATTGCATCGCTTGCTCTGTCGCGACCTTTTCTTCTTTCAGGATCCGATTGCGGCGAAAAATGGGGGCAAAGAAGTGCTCGTCAGATCGACTCTGCTGCGCCAGGAGGACGTTTTCCAACAGGGTCAGGCTGGAGAGTTCGCGTGAAATCTGGAAGGTTCTGGCAAGACGCGCACGGGCCAGGAGATGGGGTTTCTGGCCGGTTACATCCTTGTCAAACAGCATCACCGTGCCGGAATCCGGCGTGATGGCACCACTGATGCAATTCAGCAATGTGGATTTACCCGCACCATTCGGTCCGATAATGGCTGTGATCTGCGAGTCGGTGGCTTTGAAGGAACAACCGTCCAACGCCGCGACGCCGCCATAACTCTTTTTTAACTGCTCTACGCTCAACACAGACAGGCAATCCTTTCTGGAAAATATCCAGGCTTACGGCCCCCATGGTCCGCAGCTTTATTGCCCGCATTGGTGTTTTCTATCCCAGAAGGCCGAGGCCTCTCCATGACACTCCGTCAGTCATTGGTGCTGACGGTTTTAACCCGTGTAGGAACGATCCCCTACATCACGCATCCACAAACGTATCAGATGTCTCCTGTTTTCCAGTTCTTCAAAATCTTCAAACTCCGTCCGGCTGTGCCCGATGACTTTGTTGTTCACATATTGGAACTGGCCTGCCGTCATTGTGAAGTGAAACTGCAGGTCTGGATCCGCAAAGACTTTTTCCAGCGAGGATATGGCCGCCCGTGTGGCGTCATCCATTCCGGATGTCTGCATCTCGTAGCCATTTCGGACTTGGTGAATGCCCAGCCGAGCTGTCAGCCCGCCGTTGTTTTCAAAAACCGGCTCTGAAATTGTGGGAGGATCTTCGTCCAGATGCTCGCGCTGACGGTCAAAGATGAAGGGTTCATACAGGCGGGGCAGAACATCAGGATGGCTCTTCAACAGAGCATTATGCGCGGTCTCAAAACTCATCACCCGGCTGACCCCACCGCGTTTTGCCGGTTTCAGACATAACAGACCAACGAAGTCAGGCATCGGGTTGTTGTAGGAATTATCATTGTGGAAGGTCAGGTCGATATTCGTCTTGTCCGGTCGGACGCCCGATCCTGCAACGGCCTTTTTACCCGTATCCTGGACATCATAGATCATTGTGCCGTCCAACTTCTGCGCCACGGGACGACTGATCATGGAAGACAGCAGCCAATAGGATAATTTCGCATCTTCCTGGCTCAGCCTGTCCATTGGCAAGCGGTCGACCAGGGCAAATCCACATCCAGACACAAGCGCATCGCGCACTTTAGACATCACGATTTGGCAGCACGGCATGTCAAATCGCTTAGCATCGAGCATCTCTATGGGCAGACGATGGCGTTTGTGGTGAAGGACGGCGGAATCAATTTCTTTCAGGCAGGCATCGTCCAGGCGAAAGAGCCAATCTTGTTCCTTAAGGTCTGCGGCACGCCATACCAGCGGCCCCGTTAAAACAGAGGTAATCGGTTCATCATGCTTGGTTTTCTGGGCACCCATTGAGAACAATCTTTCTGAATCTTCCTAGACTAACGCGCTTGTATTGTGACGACGCTAGCAGGCTATTGTCATAAAAAGAAATTATTTTATTTAATATAATTATAAGATATCATTATGATTATGGTTTATCGCAACCTTGATTTGTCTTTGCTTCGGACCTTCTCCACTGTTGTGGAAGCTGGCAGCGTGACGGCCAGTGCCAGACGTTTGAATGTCAGTCAGCCTGCGGTCAGCCAACAGTTGCGGCGTCTGGAAGAGCTGGTACAAAAACCATTGTTCAAGGCCAGCCGAAGACCCAGCGACCTTACCTCAGAGGGTGAGATCTTACTTGGTTACTGCCGGGCCATCCTACGTCTGAATGATGAAGCGTTAAGCCGCTTTGCCCGACCTGAGATCACCGGTCGGATTATTCTGGGCAGCCCAGATCTGTATGCGAGCTTTTTTCTGCCGGATATATTGGCCGACTTTGGGCGTGCCTATCCAACGGTCCAAATTGATTTGCGGTGCGCGCTGACGGTTCCGCTGTTGAAAGATTATGCGGCGGGACGGATGGACCTCGTGCTGGCCACGCAAATGCCAGACAACATGCCCGGTCGTTTCCTCCGGACGGAACCGCTGCATTTCGTGACTGGAGTGAACAGCACAGCTCATTCCCGCACGCCGCTGCCCTTGGCGATGTTGCCACCAGGCAATTTGTATCGGGACCACGCGATCGCGGCGCTTGAGGCCCATGGCAGGCCTTGGCGGATTGCCTGCGAAAGTGAGAGCATCGCGGGTCTGCTGGCCGCCGTTCAGGCCGGATTGGCGATCACGGTCCTAACCAAACCAGCCGTTGGCACGGGGTTGCGGATTTGTTCAGGATTTGACGGGGTGCCGGCACTGCCCAGCGTGGACCTGGTGCTGTATCACGAGTTTTCCGAAACAAATGAGCCCGCAGGCCACCTCGCAGATTATCTCATTACACGCTTGGCTTGAGTGTTCGAATTCTGAATTGCAAAAAAGGTTCTGTCCGATAAATTGAACCCGATCACAGAATAGCCATGGCCTGCGTGTGTTAGGTTTCCTTCGAGGATAACGTTTTTAACGGGGCTTTGTCGTAAAACTGCACTCATACGGCGCTGCTATTAAAGCTGTGATGGTGGGGCAGTCCTGTACTCACGGTAAGACCGCCGGGTACATAGAGGTGTTTTATGATCAAAGTACTCTCCGGGGTCTGGCCCCTTTTAATTGGTATCGTTCTGATCATGCTGGGAAACGGCATGCATTTTACGCTTATTGGTCTTCGCGGTGGGATCGAGAGTTTTTCTTCCTTTGAATTGGCAATCGTTACCTCAGGTTATTTCATTGGTTTCCTGTCGGGCGCGCGTCTGAGCCCATTATTGATTCGACGGGTCGGGCATGTGCGCGTCTTTGCGGCATTGGGCAGTTTCATGTCGGCAGCCCTGATTACATTTCCGCTGCTGGCCGAACCCTGGAGCTGGACACTTCTGCGGGTTCTTATCGGCTTCTGCATGTCTGGTGTCTATGTCACTGCCGAGAGTTGGCTAAACAATGCGGCAACCAATGAGACGCGCGGCAAAGTGCTCTCAGCCTATATGATCGCACAAACAATCGGCATTATTGGGGCGCAGGGGCTGCTGACTCTTGGTGATGCGGGGACCTCTGTACTCTTCATTGGGGCCTCTATTCTTGTCTCTATATCCTTTGCGCCTATTCTTCTCTCTGTTGCATCGGCGCCGACGGTAGAAGTGGCGCGTCCGATGCCCTTGCGCACCCTGTTTGTGGGATCGCCGCTGGGTACTGTTGGGATTTTTCTATTGGGCACTGTTTACGCGACACAATCGGGTATGGGCGCGGTTTTTGGCACGCAGATTGGTATGACAGCAACGCAGATTGCGATGTTTGTGGCCATGTTGTTCGCAGGTGCCTTGGTGTTTCAGTATCCGATCGGCTGGCTTTCAGACCGGGTAGACCGCCGTAAGCTCATTTTTGCTGCCGCCTCTCTTGGTGCAGCAGCTTGCGCACTCGGATGGGTTACCGGTGGTGGTCTTTGGCCCTTAATGGCGGCAGCCTTCTTGGCTGGCGGTATGACAACGCCACTTTATGCTCTGTTCCTTGCCTATACCAATGATTCACTTTCGGCGGAAGATATGCCAGCAGCATCCGGAGGGCTTGTTTTCACCTTTGGGCTGGGCGCGATAGCAGGGCCTATTGTGGCTGGTTGGGCGATGGGGTGGCTTGGCCCGTTTGCATTCTGGATCGTCCTGGGCGCGACTTTTGGTGCAATTGCACTCTATGCAGTCTACCGCATGACCCAGCGTTCTGCCGTTCCTGTGGATCAGACGGAAAGCTATATTGGCGTTATACCGGCAGCATCGCTTGTCGCGGTAGAAGCGGCAGGAACCTGGGCAGCGGAACAGGCTGAGGCTGAACGCGAGGCCAACGCTCAGCCCTAACAACGGTCGCGTTCCAAGCTTTGTCTGAAATTATCAATGACCACGCCTCATGAATCCGTCTCTTTAAGGTCGACGGATGCGCTCCTCATCTAAAGGGGCTCGGATCAGGTCATAGATTCTATGAGACAGGATGCATCCCTGATTTATCTAAGCAGGGATGCGACTGAGGCTCTTGCGATCATTCCGGTATCTGAAACCGTGATAAAGAGAGTATCCCCCTTATCGCCTCCGAAGGCGAGGTTCGTAGTCGTCAATCCGAATGCCTGGCATTCGATACGTGCGATCTGGTCGCCATGGGGATTGTAGACGAACACCGCGCCACGGCTGGCGTGGCAGACATATAAGTTACCCAATCGGTCCAGTGCCAATCCGTCGGGTCCGCTGCGGCCCGCGGGCAGACGTGCGAATAGACCGACTTTACTGGTTCCCGTTTCAAACAGGGGCAGACGCCATATCTCACAACTGCGGGTCATAGCGACGTATAATTCCGTATCCGCGTAATTGGTGACTAAGCCATTTGGGCTGGGGCCAGTATCTAAAAGAACCTCAAGGTCACGCAGATTGGGAGCGGCGCGATAGACCCGACCGCTGGGATCGTGCAAACCAGTTTGTCCCTGGTCTGTGAAGAACAAGGTACCGTCCTGAGCAAACCACAAATCGTTACAACCCTTGAACCCCTCGCTGCGGAAGCCCTCAAAAATGGGCGTGATGGTGCCGCTTTGTGGATCAAGGCGCAGGATGCCCCGCTTGTAATCTGCGATGCAGAAGGAGCCGTCTGGACGGCAGCGCATCCCGTTGGGCCAGCCATCATATTCGGCCATGACCGTCCAAGTGCCCTCTGGCGCGATGCGCAGAATGCGACCATAGGGGATATCCACTACCCACAGTGACCCATCGGACGCTACAGCCGGGCCTTCCAGAAAACACTCGACCATCGCGCCAGGTTTGTTTGCTGCCACCCAACTAGAGTTGCGATCCCGTAGGCGCAGGGCGTCAGGCATGCGGCTCCATAACTCGGCTTGAATGACTTGGATTTGCGTGTCCATCAGACCCTCTTTCAGGCAATTTCCACGCGGCGTTGCGTGATATATCGCTCTATCAGTAGCAGCAGGATCATGCCGCAGGCAGCGGCTTGTATCCAGGGGTCTGTATAAACGGCGCCCGCCGCACCGACAGCCAGGACCAGACGCTGCCATAGTCGCAATGGGCTGAAGAAACATCCGATATGGGCGGCGTTGAACCCAACAATAGCACAGGTTAATGCGGCAAATACCACCAAGGCTGGTCCAATGGTCTCCATGCTAATGGAGTCCAAGAAGATTTCCGGATGATAGATCCAAACGATCGGCAAGACGAAAGCCACCGCACAAAGCCTGAGAGAATTAGCAGCGATGATCAGTGGTTTCTCGCGGGCGATTGCAGCAGCTGCAAAAACTGCTAGGGCCACTGGAGGGGTGATTGCAGACAGAACTGCGTAATAGAAGACAAAAAAGTGGGTCTGTAACTGGCTGACGCCTAATTCCATCAGCGATGGGCCAGCGACAAAGACAACCATCAGGTATGATGCCGCCGTTGGCAGTCCCATTCCCAGAACAATTGAACAAATGGCAGCCAGGATCAGCGCTGGCAGTAAATCCCCTGATCCCATTGAGACAATCAGTTGATTGAGTTTTACGCCCAGTCCAGTGGAACTAACGGCACCAATAACGATTCCAATGGCTGCACAGGCGATCATGACGGAAAGCCCGTCTTTTCCGGATTCCACCAAAAACTCCCATGTTGCCTTCCATCCAAAGCGGGTCTGGGGTAAAGCAAAGCCAGCGGCCAAGGTCACACCGGCGGCACTGAGGCCACTAAGTGTTGGGGAGAAGCCTGAAAACAACATGGCCAGAAGGGTGCCGAATCCCAGGACCAGCACGACAGCCTGAGACGCGCGGAGCGCGCTCCACATATCTGTCGTCGCCTCCCCCTGAGCCTTGATGCCCAAGCGCTGTGCTTCAAGAATGGCGGCAATGGATAGTGAGAAAATGAACAGAAAAGCGGGCACAACGGCAACAAGCATGATGGTCGCATAGGGGATGCCGGTGATTTCCGACATGATGAAGGCACCAACCCCCATGATTGGGGGCATGATCTGTCCAACACAGGAAGCGGTGGACTCGACACCACCGGCAAAGCCTGCGGAATAGCCAGCCCGTTTCATCATCGGGATCGTCAAGACACCGGTTGATGCCACATTGGCAGGGGCGGACCCATTCACGGAACCAAATAAAGTTGAGGCGATGATCGCCGCCTGGGCTGGGCCGGACCGCATACCGCTGGTCGCACGCATGGCGATGAAATTAAAAAAATCGCCGGCGCCAGATATCCGGATGGCGGCACCCAGAATAACAAATACCATCACGACATCCACCACAGCACCAAGGGCAATTCCGTAAATGCCTTTATAGCTGTAAGCGACTTCCAACGCGTTTGAGAATGGCATCGCACGATGGTTTAAGACACCGGGCATCCAATGGCCGTAAGCAAGATAGAAGAAGGCAGCAACGACGATGATAACCAAAACCCAGCCCTCAACGCGGCGCGCCGCCTCGACCACCACTGCGGTGCCTATCGCATAGCAGATCAAATCTGCGGTATTGGGGATGCCTTCTCGGAATGCCGCAATGTCGTAGTAGTTCATCAGGTAATAGCCACCGGTTCCTAAGGCGACTAGAATCAGCAGCGTGTTGATCAAGGCAGCGCGCGTCGTCAATACGGCATTATCGTGAAATACGCCGGGTTTTAGCAAGAAAACCGCGAGAAGACTTAGCGTCAGCGCGATGGCATATTGTGCCTCAGCGGGCAGTTTTCCAAATATTGTGGTTGCTGCGATGAAGAACGCCAAAGCGACACAACAGAGTTGGCCCAGGGCGGGAAAAAGTACCCGCAGCACCTTTGGGGCGGCTGCGGGATTAGTTTGAGAATCTTGCATTAACAGGGAACCTCACACAGAAAACTTCTATAGTCTTACTGCATTAATCCCACTTCACGGTAATATTTTGCCGCGCCGGGATGAACGGGCGCAGACAGCGCCGTCAGAGCATTCTTCATCTGGATCAAGGCCAGTGCCGGGCTCATGTCATTGACCTTGGCGATGTTGTCCCAAAAGGTCTTTACCAATGTGTAGGCAGTGTCTTCAGGCATATCATTGCGCACCACCATCATGAATGGGAAGGTCCAGAAATAGGCTGGGCCATCAACTTGGACGCGTCCTTCATAGGCCTTATTCAGAATTTCCGGAGAAACTTCCTGGAAGACATAATATTCGCCATTTGTGATATTCTTGCGAAATTCATCCAGTTTTGACGGATCTGGCGACACAAAACGCAATTTCATTTGCCGAGAGGCATTGTCGACGCCGGCATGCGGAACACCGCCCCATACCAGTGTGGCATCCATCGTGCCATTGGCCATTTGATCCAGTGCAGGTTGATATTTCAGGTATTGCCCATCTGCATCACCCGCTTCCAGGTCTATGCCATAGGTTTTGAACAACGCGCCGGTCACCCGACCCGCATTGCCACCCGGGCGGCCAATGGCCAGGGTCTTACCCTTAAAATCGGCGATGGTTTTGATGTTGCTGTCGACCAGCGCAACATATTGTGCGGCACTGGTGGTGATCGCGAACAAGGCGCTCATGTCCTTGTATTTCTCGACCATTTCTTCAGGGTCTTCTTTGAATTTTCCACCGTGTTCGGTGGCGTCTTTGTAATGAGGAGAGCCGATAGCAACGATATCAGCCTGTCCAGCAGCAACCTGTCTTAACCCTTTGACAGAGCCATTGTCGACGACAGTCAGTTTGATATCAGATCCGGACTCTGCCATCAGGTTCGACCAGGCGACTCCCATCTGATAATCTTGGGTTGTCGGGCCAACGGCGCTGAAAATTACTTCTTGGGCGCTTGCGCCCATGCCAAAACCAAGGCTGATTGGAAAAGCAACAATAGCTGTCGCAAGGAACTTACGCATGACTTCCTCCCTTTATCGGGCTGGTCTCAGCCCGCCCTTTGATTAATCGCACTTTTGTGCAGATTTCATTTTTATTGTTCTGTCTGACAGAACATCGTTCTATAATACACTTGGGTGCTCTTTGAAGTAAAGTGGAAATCCGAAATTCAGGAGGCGTGAGAGTTATGGGGGTACGATATGAGTGATAAAGGGGTTGCGGCAGTGGAGCGCGCCTTAGCGATTTTGGATTGTTTTGAATCGGACCAGGAAAGCCTGCCGTTAAAGACAATCGCGCAAAAAACCGGCCTGTATAAGAGCACAATTTTGCGGCTATGCGTCTCACTGGAAAGTTATGGCTATCTGCGGCGGCGGGAGGACGGGGACTTTCAGCTTGGACCAACGCTATGGCGTTTGGGCGCGCTGTACCGCAATCGATTTGACGTGGCGACCCATATTCGTCCAGTCCTCAAGCGATTGTCTGAGGCAACTGGCGAAAGTGCCTCTTTTTATGTCCGCGATGGTGATGCCCGGATATGCCTGATGCGTCATAACAGCAGCCAGGCTATACGGCATCATTTGGAGGAGGGGGTACGTCTGCCTCTTAATCTTGGGGCGGCGGGTCATCTGATCCAGGCTTATTCCGATGCCAGTGATCCCAAGACACAAGAGATCAAGGCAAATAGCTATGCCATTAGCCTGGGGGAGCGTGATCCCAATACGGCGTCGATAGCGGTTCCCGTACTTGGGCGTGGGGATGCCTTTATGGGGGCCCTTGTCGTATCCGGTCTGCGTACCCGTTTCGATGAGGAAGCACGCCAGAAAGCCATCACATTGGCGCTGGAAGAGGCGCGGCGCCTGTCTCAGGATATTTATGGCTAACTAGATTGGATCAGTCTGAGAAGTTTACCGTTCCAGATTGCTTTAGGGCGTCTATTTCATCGACGGTAAAGCCAAGCTCTTGTGCTAGCTCCTGGCTATGTTGACCACTGCGGGGAATGTCCCGCCGAACGCCAGGACGCCACCCCCCAACAGAAATGGGCAATGCCGGAATTTGTGTTTCAGTGCCATTGGGCAAGGTGATATCCAACAGTCCGCCAGACTGTTTTAGATGCGGATCGTCAAACAGATCCTCTGGACGGCGGATCGGCGCATAGGGCAGGCCAGAATGTTCACATTTTTCCATCAGCTCTTCGGATGGAATGGTGCGGAACAAGTCCCGGATTTTAGGCAGAAAGGTATCCCTGGCATGACATCTCTTTGGATTGGTATCCAATGATGGATCAGCGAGCAGCTCGGGGAGATTGAAATCCTCACAGAAGGTTTTCCACTGTCTGTCTGAGACGACACCCACAAAAACCTGGGCTTCATCGCTGCAATCAAAGACGTCATAGACTGCCCATGCCGATAGGCGGGCGGGCATCGGTGCCGCCGGTTTCCCGGTCGTTGCAAATTGCGCCATATGTTGGCCGCTGAGAAAGGCGCAGTTTTCGAACAGGGCGGAAATAACTTCGCTCCCTTTGCCCGTGATTTCCCGTTGCCGAAGAGCCGCCAGAACACCAATGGCTCCGAACATACCTCCCATAACATCATTGACGGACGCACCCGCCCGCAGCGGACGCCCGGGAGGGCCTGTCATATAGGCCAGTCCGCCCATCATCTGGACCACCTCGTCTAGGGCGGTGCGTTTCTCATAAGGACCGGCAAGAAAACCCTTGGCAGAGCAATAAATCAGGCCTGGATTGCTTTGCTTCAATGTTTCATAACCCAGGCCCATCGCGTCCAATGCTCCTGGGCGAAAATTCTCTACAAGTACATCAGCGGTCGCGATCAGTCGCTCGACAAAGGCTTTACCCTTAGGGGATTTGATATCCACTGCGATAGATCGTTTGTTGCGATTATAGGCGGCAAAAAATCCGGCGCCAGACCCGGTTAGTGAACGGGTTTTGTCGCCGTCTGGTGCAGGTTCCACCTTGATCACGTCCGCGCCTAAATCGGCAAGAATGAGGCCGCAGGTGGGGCCCATAACCATGTGACTGAATTCAACAACCCGGATACCCGAGAGCGGTAAGGTTGCGTTTTCCCCGGCCTGGGTGGCCTGGGCGCTTTTCCCTTCTGGCATTTTGACGTCCTCCCAATACTTGTCATTCTTAAAACTAATTGCTATTTTAGAACGACGTTACGTACAATAGAACGAAAACATCCAATCACGCAACTCTCTTTGCACGACATTAAAGGAACCGACCATGACCGATATCGACATTCTTATCAGTGAGGTCGGCCCGCGTGACGGCCTGCAAATGGCAAAATCCATCATGCCCACCGCCGATAAAAAGCGTTGGATCACAGAGGCCCATGCGGCCGGTTTGCGAGAGATTGAAGTTTGTTCCTTTGTGCCGCCCAAATTGGTGCCAGGCATGGCCGATGCCGATGAAATCACGCGTTTTTCCAAAACCCTTCCTGGATTGCATGTGGCCGTATTGGCGCCAAACTATCGTGGTGCTGAGGCAGCAATGGCTGCAGGTGCAGATAAGATCACTGTGCCAATTTCCGTCAGCGCGCCGCACAATCAGGCCAATGTCAACCGTACTCCAGACGAAAGCGTCGCTGAGATTGCGCGCATTTGCGCGCTGCGCGACAGCCTGCCGGAAGATCAGCGCCCGGCCATCGAAGGGGGGCTGTCTACTGTTTGGGGCTGCACAATCGCAGGCCCGGTGCCGGAGGCAGAGGTTATCCGTCTTTCGGTCGCGTTGGTTGAGGCTGGCGTTGATGAGGTCGGTTTGGCCGATACGACCGGCATGGCAGATCCAGCAGGAATTCGGCGCGTATTCAAAGCGGTGCGTGCTGAGATCGGTGCGGAAAAGCTTGGCGGTGCGCATCTGCATAATACCCGCGGTTTGGGTCTCGCCAATGTTCTGGCAGCGCTGGATATTGGCATTACGACATTTGATGGCTCCCTGGCAGGGCTGGGTGGATGCCCCTTCGCACCGGGCGCTTCGGGCAATATCGTTACGGAAGATCTCGTATATATGCTTGAAGAGATGGGGCTGAAGACGGGTGTCGATCTGGCGAAATTGATCGATGTGCGGAAGATTCTGGTATCAGCGTTACCTGACGAACCGCTGTATGGCTTTATCTCTGAAGTTGGCTTGCAAAAAGGGGGGAAACGCCCAGAACGCGTGGCTGTGGCCTCCGCGTGATTTTGTGCGAGACGGTCAGGAAGAAAAATCACCTAAAGCTTGCTGACAGGCTGTGATCTATAGACCGCCTTTTTAGCAGAAGCTGCTTGAACTATTTCTACGCCCGCACCCAAATCATGAGCCTCTACGATACGGTAGGGGCTCTTTGCTTTCTAACAACGCCCCGCACTAAACTTAAAGCTGGGCCAGATATCGTCCCAAAGACCGCTAAGCCACTAAGTGCCGTGGCACGATAAAATCTATCTGATTTCGACAGGAAAGATGAATCGGGGAAGCGCCCAAACACTCATACCATTTGCCTCATAAGGCCGGTGTTCAGTTTCAACTGACTTAAATTAGCCGGTCAAAAAGATGTCTCTCATGCATTGAGAGAATAAGGGAGGAATATGTTATGGAGCAGGGCACAGACCATCGCCCCGGTGTCGATCCGCACTTGGATAACGATTACGAAAGTCAAATCGCGGCCCTTGATCGGGCGCCGACGGGGGCGCCGTTCAAGACGAAAGACTATGTTTTTCTACTCATCACCGGTGTCATCATTCCGGTTATCTTGCTGATATGGGGGTGGTCATGACAGACGCTCCCTATCATCGTTTGCCAGTACCACTTTCTGAAAGAAACTGGGGTGGCTGGGCGGCAGCCGCGGTCGCCGCTACGGCTGGCGTCGCGTCCTGGTCTTTTGTCGTTGGCGGGTTTTCAGCCTATTATGTCGGTGCGCGGGAGGGAACGGCGACAATGATCGCTGGTGCCTTGATTGGCCAGCTTCTGGTGACTCTTTCCCAAATCCCCCCAGTGACAAAGTATGGCATTGAGACACTTGGCACTACCAAGCCACAGCTTGGGTCGCGGGGGGCGATCCTGGCACTTATTGTGCAATATGCCATCCTGATTGGCTGGAATATTGTGTTGATAATCTTTCTCGGCAGAGCCTGTGCGTCCGCACTGGTCGCAATTGGCCTGATTGGTGAGGGGACGTCCGCCTCTGCGGCGATCATCACCTCCTTAGTCGCGACCGGATTGGTATGGTTGCTGCTGCAGAGCGGATCAAGCAGCCTGAAAATCGTCAGTACAATTGTTGCAATTCTGATCATTGCGATTGGTGCCTGGATGTATTGGCTCCTGCTGGATACGTACAAGGTATCTGACATTCTGAACGCATCGCCGATTGGACCGAATGAGGGGGGACGCCTCACCAACTATGCAACCGGCATCGAATTACTGATGGTCTCTACGCTTGGTTGGTGGGCCTATATGGGCGGTATGTTTCGTATGGTGAACGGCGCGGGAAAAGGGGCGGTGCCATCGATGGTCTCGCTTGGCTTTGGCTGGTCTGCTATTGGTCTCATCGCACTTTACTCTGGTCTGGTTGCCGGAGAGGCTGATCCGACCATCTGGATGGCTGCAGTGGCCGGTCCGGTCGCTGGAATCTTTGTCCTGATCTTTGTCGCCTTGGCCAATCTGGGTTCTGCTCTTGTCGGGGCACATTGCGCGGCGCTTGGCTTTGGCGAATTATGTCCTGCCACGCGCAACCTGCCCTGGAATGCAAAAGTCGCAGCCGCCTTGGTTCCAATGGCGATCGTGATCATCCTGTTTCCGGGGGCGTTTTACGATCATATCGGAACCTTTATGGCCTTTATTGGAATCCTGGTTGCACCGATCATCGGTATCCAGATTGTCGATTGGTTCGTGCTGGGCCGCCTAAAGGATATGCATGTACCCTCACTCTACTGGCATGATGCGCGATCCCGTTACTGGTATGTGGCGGGCTTCAATCCAGCGGGGTTCATTGCCATCGCATGTGGTGGGGTGACCTATATTCTGCTGTTGCATCCGGTCACCTTTGTTCCAAACAGTGACCTGTTCCAATACACCACCGCCACGCTGCCCGCAGCGTTTATAGGCGGTATTGTCTATTGGGTTTTGATGCGGGGTCGTCCGAAGAATTAAGAGGGATCGGCTTTGGTTGGCCCAGTTTAAAAACGTTTGAAAACGTCTTTACAATTCTGAAGGAAAATTGGCCGGGTCCTTGGATATCCATATCCTAAGGGCCCGTGCCAATATCCGCCTCCTCTCGGACCCAATCGATGAAGGCAACAACATCTGTCCAGGCCAATGCGGTCGGGGTTGTTACTAAATCATATCCAACATCCGTCTCGACGCACAGGTTGAACGGGTTTACCAAAAGACCGCCTTCCAACAGATTCCCCAGGATTGGTTGACTGCCAATGATTAAACCATGGCCCGCAATCGCGGCCTGCACGCCCAGATTATAGTCATTGAAGCGCGGGCCATCACCCGGTGCGACGTGATCCACGCCAAGCGCGGACAGCCAATAGTTCCAGGAATTCCATCTTCGGGTGTTTGAAGCCGCTTCATAATGGGAAAGATCCCATCGGATAAGTGGCGCCAGCGCCAGATCCTCAATGCGGGACAGTTTTGGCGGGCCTGCCGCAAGGGTTGGACTGCAATAGGCGCAAAGTACCTCGTTGAAGAGTCGATAATGCACCAAATCGTTATGATGGGATCCAGCAAAGCGGATAGCAACATCCGCAGCACCCGACTCCAAATCAACAATTTCCGCAGATGAGTCGATCAGAACTTCCACAGTAGGGTTCCGCTGCTTGAAACGCTGAAGACGTGGTACCAGCCAGGCGGCCGCGAAGGAGGGGTCGGCAGATACGATCAGGCGCCGGGCCTGCGTTGCTGCCCGCATACGCCGCACGGTTCGGTTAATCTGGCGGAAGGCATCGGTCAGTTCATCGCATCCAATTTCGCCAAGGGCCGTCAGTTCCAGCTCCTGACCTCTGCCCTTGAACAACCGTCCGTTCAGTGTCTCCTCCAGCTTCTTGACCAGTTGCTTTACCGCAGCCGTCGTAACACCAAGGTCCTCTGCCGCCAGTCGATAGCTTCTGTGACGCGCCGTCGCCTCAAAGGCGCGGATCGCATTCAAGGATGGGATCCAGGTGCTCATCTTGAAGATTTCCTTACCAAGAGCGTTAGATCAAATGAATGTCGCAAGATCACAATACCAATCATATTGGGTTCTAGGCAATCTTTGAGCACTTAGGTTGTTCATTTGATATCGAAAGAAAATCTATCTAATTAAGGTCGTTGTAACGGCCATGTCAGGGAGGAATTAACCCGTGGGAAGTTCGATCCATTCAGATTCAAGCCAGACACTCCGTATCGGGGCGAGACGTTTTGAGTCCTCACCTTATCAGGATTGTTATACGGGGCCGCAGACCATTTTTGGTGTCTATGCCGGTCGATTTTATCCTGTTTGTAATGGTGAGGATCACACTGAGACCTATTGGACGCTGCGTCGGAAGGCGGCCCTTTATGATGTTCCCGAACGCCCTGTTGAAATCGAAGGTCCAGATGCCGTGCCGTTTTTGGAACGGGTTTTCGCCCGCCGTGTTGCGACATTGAAGCCTGGGCGCGGCCGCTATGCGATTGCCTGTACTCCGAACGGGGGCATTTTCATGGATGGGGTTCTGTTCCGCCTCGGTGAAACGCGGTTCTGGTATGTACAGCCCGATGGGGCACTCGACGCCTGGTTGATGGCCCATGCCGACGGTTTTGACGTAAAGGTTTCCGACCCTAAATCACGCGTCCTTCAGGTCCAGGGTCCTAATTCCTTCGCGATTATGCACGATGCATCCAACGGTGCGATTGATGAGAGTATGGGATACTTTCATTCCGGCTTTTTCGATCTGGGCGGACAGCAGGTGTATGTCTCTCGCACTGGCTGGACCGGGGACCGCGGTTATGAAATCTATTCAATGGGAGACGCAACCGAGCCTGCCCGTTTATGGGATCATATTATGGCGGCGGGCGCCCCTCATGGCATGGTCTTCAGCAGCATACGGTCCATGGAAATGCGGCGTATAGAAGCTGGAATCTTAGACAATCTGACGGATTTTGATCAGACGATGACACCTTTTGCCGCCGGTCTTGAGCCCTTTATCGATCTGGAGAAAGAAGGATATGTTGGTCGTGATGCGCTTCTAAAGGCCGATCGCCGACCCCGCCTGCTGGGCCTGACAGCGGCAGCAGTCCCGGCTTATCGGGCGCGTGTCAGCGACGGTGATCAGGCGGTCGGCCATGTCAGCGCTGCCACATGGTCGCCCACGCTCGAATGCGGGATTGGCTATGTGCGCTTCAACCTGCCGTCCAATTGGTTGGGACGTATGCTCACTGTAGAGACGGAAACAGGAGACTTCGTTGCATGCAAGATCGTAGAATTGCCGTTCTTTGATCCCGAAAAAAAGATTCCGCGTGGTCTGGCTTAGCTTAGGCCTAACCTGTGCCGTGATCTTGCTCCAGAAGGCACGCCTACAGCCTGAAGTCTCAGGCTGTAGGCGTGATTGTATTCGGCGTATAGCCATATTTGACGGTGGAGCTGTTCTCGTTTCGGCATGACTAAAGAAAACGTAAATCGAAATCGAACGCGCCCCATTTTGGGGCGTTTTTTTATGATCTGGAATTTGTTTCTTTTCCACAGTGGCCAAGGATTAATTTGCTTGCATCGAAAACAGTGATGATGTCGGACCTTGGATAATACCCTGTGCACTGTGCAGAGTTACCTCTATCGATTGATAGGGCCGGCTCGTATTGCCCGATGATGATGGAACTGAAGTTTTAAAGCCCCCTATTTAGAGCCCGCTTTTGTCTTTTTGAGCTGGGCTAAAGTTAATTTTTTTGATTGTAATTCATTTTGTTGTCATACAATATTATATTATGAAATAGTCCAACAAACCAACTGAACGAGATCATGCTGCCGCTGAATAGCGGGTCAAGCAAGATGATCCTACACCTCAGTAACTAAGGAGTTTCCTGTGAAATTATTCCTAACGCCACGTTCCTGCTCTATGGCTGTGGACATTGTTGCACGCGAAGCAAAGATCCCGCTGGACCTCGTCTGGGTTGATGTCCGCAACAAGAAGCTGATGGATGGCAGCGACTACTACAAGATCAACCCGAAGGGCCAAGTGCCCGCCCTGCAAACCGACTCCGGCGAGTATCTCACCGAGGGAGGGGTGATCATCCAATACATCCTGGATGCGACTCCGGGAAATACACTTCTGTCACGCGAGCTTGGTCTTGATCGCTACCGCGTTCTTGAATGGCTGAGCTTTATCAGCGCTGAATTGCATAAAGGGTTTACCCCCTTATTTCGGCCGACCACGCCTCCTGAATATCGCGCCATTGCCGTCGAAAACCTGAACAAGCGCTTTGCATGGTTGGATGAAGTTTTGGCCGAGCGTCAATTTCTGTGTGGCGACACATTCACCGCCGCCGATGCGTATTGCTTCACAATCGTGAAGTGGAGCGACATGCACAAGGTTGACATTACAAGCTGGCCTCATCTGGTCGCCTATCTTGATCGGATTGAGCAGCGACCTGCCGTGCAGGCAGCGCTGGAGGCGGAGCGTAAGCAATTGGAAGCCTAATATCGCAAGGTATTTGTATTTTAAAAGTGGAGAGGGAAGTCCGTGACGCAGCGATGGGTAAATAGACCTGTAGGGTCAAATTGGGGTGAGTTCGGGGAAGATGATCAGCGAGGGGCGATGAACCTTGTTGGGCCGGATCAGCTTCAAAAGGGCGTGAATGAAATTCTCGACCGTAAAACATTTAATCTGTCGTTGCCGTTGGATCTTCCCGGCGGGACTGCGTTGCATCCGTCGCGGCATCCGCCGCGCCGGTTTGCGACGTTGCGTGGAGGCAAGAATGCCGGAGAACAGTGCTTCTGTTTTGCGATGTCTCGGGAGAACCCCAACTTTGTTGATGTCTTCAGCGATGATGTGGTTTTGCTGCATACCCAATATTCCACACAATGGGATGGATTGGCCCATGTTGGACAAGAGTTTGATGCTGATGGTGACGGCGTAGAGGAAATTGTTTTCTATAATGGTTTCCGCGCAGATACGGATATCGTGCGTGCCGAGCGGTCGAATCCTGAGGGCGATGCGGCCTGGGATACATGGGAAAATCCCCGCGCCAATGCCTTGGGGATTGAACACCTGGCAGATCATGGTGTGCAGGGGCGCGCCGTCATGGTTGATCTTTTCAGCCATTATGGCGAAGAAAACCATGCGGTTACGTATGATGAGCTGATGGACATCCTGAAGAAGGATGATGTCAACGTCGAACGGGGTGACATGGTGTGTTTTCATACCGGCCTGGACGACTTGATTATTCAGATGGCGGGGAAACCCGACCGTGAGAAATTGCTGTCATCCTGTGCGGGACTGGATGGAGGTGACGAGCGCCTGCTGCAATGGATCACTGATGCCGGCATTGCGGCCTTGATTTCCGATAATATGGCGGTTGAGCTTATGCCTAAATCCCTGCGCTCTGACGGTCGGCATGCAATGCTGCCGCTGCACAATCACTGCCTTTTCAAGAATGGTATCCATCTGGGTGAATTGTGGCGTTTGGGCGAGCTCGCGCGCTGGCTTCGTGCGAACAAACGCAGCCGTTTCTTGTTAACGGCACCCCCCTTAAATCTACCGGGGGCAGCCGGATCTCCGGTTTCTCCGATTGCGACAGTATAAAGAGGAAATTGATCTATGAAATTCGGTGTTCATCTTCCGAGCAATTTCGGCTTTGATAATGTTCAAGATGTCCTGGAAATGGCTCAGATGGTTGAGCGTTTGGGATTCGACTCAGTCTGGGTCAGTGAACATATTTTTAACGCGGGATATATCGCAAATCGCCTGGGTGATCGTCCGTATTATGCACCGCTTCCGGTCCTTAGTGCCGTGGCAGCGGTTACAAAGCGGGTGCGGGTTGGGACCTCAATTCTGGTGCTGCCCTATCACAACCCAATGGTGCTGGCGAAGGACCTTGCAACAATTGATGCTGTTTCCATGGGACGTTTGACCATTGGTGTCGGTGTTGGTGTGATTAAGGAAGAGTTTGAAGCTTTGGGGTATGATCACTCCAAGCGTGGGGCATTTGCAGATGAATCTATCGCCATAATGAAGGAGCTTTGGACGAAGCAGGACCCTGAATTTGAGGGCAAGTTCCATAGCTTCTCCGGGATGCGTTTTACGCCAAAACCAGTGCAAAAGCCGCATCCACCTTTCTGGATCGGCGGGTCCAGTAAGGCTGCCATGCGGCGTGTTGCAACTGTTTCAAATGGTTGGCATTTATTTCGTCTTCCAGAGCAGGGGCTGTCGGTCGCGATTCAGGATGTGCGGGATCAGGCAGATGCGTTGGGCCGAGATGGCAAGGATTTGGTAATGTCTGCGCGATGCGATCTGGATATCCTGGAAGAATCACCAAAAGAGTTCGCAGCAGATTACAATCAAGACCTTGGCCAACGCTTCCGACTTGTCGGGCGTGTCGATGAGATCATCGATGGTATCGGAGCGTATCAAGATCAGGGGATAGACTATCTGGTCCTGGCGGTGAATTCGACAGACCGGCAAAAGAACTTCGATGTGATTCAACAGTTTGCTGAAGATATCGCCCCTAAGTTTGAATGAGATTGTGGTGCGAAACCTTGTGTCTATCGGAACAGACATTCATGCTGGTGCGTGGACACAAGGTTTCATTTTTATCATAGCAGATGATCCCAGTAGTGGATTTGGAAGGCTTGGATAGAATGAAAATTGCAATAATCGGTGGCAGTGGCAATTTGGGGCGAGGCCTTGCAATGCGATGGGCCCGTTCTTCCCACTCGGTAATCCTCGGATCGCGGGATCGTGCCAAAGCGGCCGAAACGGCCCTTCAGTTGAATGAGTTGGCTGGCGTTACAGGCATTTCCGGCGCTTCCAATGAGGATGCGGCCGCCCTTGGCGATATCGTTGTTTTGACCGTGCCATATTCCAACCACGCGGCAACGCTTAATCAGATTGCTCCGGCGCTTGATGGCAAGATTCTAATTGATGTGACGGTGCCGTTGAACCCGCCAAAGGTTCGTACGGTCAGTCTTCCAGAAGACGGCCCTGTAGCAAAGACAAGCCAGACCCTCCTGGGCGATAAAGTGCGGGTCGTATCTGCATTTCAAAATGTGGCGGCTGCCCATCTTGCTGATTTGAATCATGCGATTGATTGCGATGTCTTGGTCTGTGGAAATGATGTGGATGCTCGTGAAACCGTCATTGGGCTGGCCAAAGAGATCGGCATAAAGGCGTGGCATGCCGGTGTGATTGACAATTCAGTCGTTGCCGAGGCTTTGACGTCGGTCCTGATTTTTATCAATGGGAAATACAAAATCCAAGGTGCTGGAATTCAGATTTCTGGCGTTCCGGCCAATCAGGTCGACACGCCGTAGGCGCATGATGACATGAGCCAACCTGTCACGTTCACGGCCTTGGAGGGGTTGCCGTTTTTCGAAAACGGTGACGATTTGGTTGCTGCGACTTTAGATGGGGTGAAACGTCTACAGGATCGACTGATGGACGGTGACATTTTGGTTTTTGCCCAAAAAGTCATTTCAAAGGTCGAGGGAAGGGCTGTTCAGCTTCAAGGCGTCGTTCCCAGTGAAGAAGCAGAAGAATTGGCACGACGGGCTGATAAAGACCCAAGGCTTGTTGAACTGATCCTGTCTGAATCTCAAACGGTCATGCGCTGTCGCCGCGGCGTTATTATTGTGCGGCACCGTTTGGGAACAGTGTTGGCGAATGCCGGGATTGATGCATCCAATGTGGGTCAAGGTAGTGACTGGGTTCTGTTGTGGCCCTTGGATCCAGATGCCAGTTGTCGGCGACTGCGCGATCAAATTTTTGAACGAACCGGCAAACGTGTCGCTGTTGTTATTAATGACAGTATCGGACGGGCTTGGCGGATGGGTACTGTGGGCTTGGCGATCGGATCAGATGGGTTGCCCGCCTTATTGGATTTGCGCGGTCGCCCAGATTTATTTGGCCGTTCATTACAGGTCAGTGAGCAGGCAATTGCAGATGAAGTGGCGGCTGCGGCGTCGCTGTTGCAAGGTCAAGGAAATGAATCCAAGCCTGTTGTGTTAATCCGGGGGTTATGGTTCGACGGGCCAAACAGCGATGTTTCATCATTGCTTCGATCCGAAGCAGAGGATCTGTTCCTATGAGGGAAGCGAGCAAGATTGTTGTTCTGTCCGGTGGCGTCGGTGGTGCAAAATTGGTCTATGGCCTTGCACAGTTGCTGCCCCCTGAAGCCTTAATTGTTGTTGCTAATACGGGGGATGACTTTGATCATATGGGGCTGCGGATTTGCCCGGATATCGACAGTCTGACTTATGCATTATCTGATCTGGCCGATCCGGTGCGCGGTTGGGGACGGGCTGATGAATCCTGGAATTTTATGCGCGCCCTTAGGCAGTTTGGTGGCGAAGATTGGTTCAATCTTGGAGACACAGACTTAGCCCTCCATGTCTTGCGTACATATATGCTTCGCTCTGGAAAAGAACTGACCGAGGTGACACGCCTCCTGTGTCAGAAAGTGGGCATAAGACATACAATTTTGCCAATGAGCGATGATCCGGTCCCAACCATGGTTGAGACAGAGTCTGGATGCCTGACCTTTCAAGAGTATTTTGTCCGGCATCGCTGTGAACCTGCGGTTAACAGTTTTCGCTTTCAGGGAGCAGACAAGGCGTGCCTGACTCCAGAATTGCGCGCCTGTTTTGAGCGCGGCGAGGTTGCGGCGGTGCTGATTGCTCCATCGAACCCCTTTGTCAGTATTGATCCCATTCTGGCGGTAGGTGGTTTTATTGATGTTTTGAAGGGATTTGACGGTCCAATCATGGCGGTATCTCCCATCGTTGGTGGGGCGGCGATTAAAGGACCCGCCGCCAAAATGATGGTCGAGTTGGGTATGCCCAGCAGCGCCTTAACGGTCGCAGAATATTATCAGAGCCTACTGACCGACTTTGTTATTGATAAGGCTGATGCCGCATTGGTGCCTGAAATCCAGGCACTGGGTTTGGTTCCCCATGTTGAACAAACCATGATGACCGATCCCAGAACCAAGATTTCACTGGCGCGTGCCTGTCTTCGTGCTCTCAATCTGTCCAGGGGGATGGTTTGAAATGGTGATGGCTCTTATTCCCGTTAAGAACACATGCCGGGCAAAGCGGAGGCTTTCTTCCGTCCTGGCGAAGGTCGAGCGGGCCGGATTGGCCAGAGCAATGCTACACGATGTTTTGGGCGCGGTCACATCCGCGCACTCAATAAGCCGCGTTTATGTTGTGGCTGAAAATGATGAAGTCGCGGATATCTGTGCGGATTTCGATGTTCCCATTCTGCAAGAGGTTGCAAATCGAGGTTACAATCATGCCGTCGCGGCGGGGATCAATGCCCTGGCGTCTTATGGCTCAATCCCAACCATTATTTTACCGTCTGATGTGCCACTCTTAAAATATTGGGAAGTAGATAGGCTTGCGGCAGTCAGCGATGGGCGTTTGGTTCGCATCGCACCATCTCGTGATGGTACTGGTACCAATGGACTGTTCCTGTCTCCACCGAATGTCATGCCATCGTATTTTGGTATCAACAGTGCGAAGCATCATCGCGCTGCCGCCTTGCAGGAGGGAATTCCGTTTGAGTGCCTGCACCTGCCTGGTCTTTCTTTCGATATCGATACGCCGAAGGACCTACAGGATTTACGGGCCCTCCGCTCCGATACGGCTGCGGGCTGTTTTCTAAGGCAGAGCCATATCTTTGCCAATTCATTAGTGTTTGAAAGGGTACAGCCATGATGACAATTGGCACAAACAGCCATGGACCCGTCTTGTCTGATAGAAGTCAGATGACCCTTGTCACGATGCAATCCTTGCTATCCCTATCGGATGAGGCGTTGATTGATCAGGCTGTGGCTATTCGCGATGCGGCGTATGGCGCGACAATCTCCTATTCCCGCAAGGTCTTTATTCCACTTTCTCAGTTATGTCGTGATGTCTGCCATTATTGCACATTCGCGCATCCGCCCAAGAAAGGTGAGGCCCCATATCTGTCGGCTGAGGAAGTTTTGGCCATTGCGCGTCGCGGGGCGGAAATGGGATGCCGGGAGGCATTGTTCACATTAGGTGACAAGCCGGAACTTCGATATCGTGTTGCGCGAGAGGCGCTGGCAGAGATGGGGTATCGATCAACGCTGGAATATCTGGCTGATATGGCAAAATTGGTTTTTGCGGAAACCGGCTTGCTGCCGCATCTGAATCCGGGTGTCATGAATGCCGACGACATTGCCATGCTGCGCGGCGTTTCCGCCAGCATGGGGATAATGCTGGAATCATCGTCACCTCGTTTGATGGAAAAGGGTGGCTGTCATTTCGGATCACCGGATAAAGATCCTCAGATCCGTTTGGAAACAATCGCGGAAGCCGGTCGCCAGAATGTGCCATTTACCAGTGGTATCCTGATTGGTATTGGCGAATCTCGTGCCGAACGTTTGGCCTCGCTGTTCGAATTGAACGCGCTGCATCAACGCTACGGCCATCTGCAAGAGATCATCGTGCAGAATTTCCGTGCAAAACAGGGTACATTGATGGCGGGCTCTCCGGAGCCAACGACGGCGGAGCTGCGGTGGACGATCGCGGCGGCGCGGGTTATTTTTGGCGGCAATGTCAGTATTCAGGCCCCCCCCAACCTTACACCGAATGCAGCGAAAACACTGATTTCCGCCGGGATTAATGATTGGGGTGGTGTATCACCAGTAACCCCAGATCATGTGAACCCCGAAGCTCCCTGGCCTCATCTTGACCTATTGGCTGATGAGACGAAATCGGCAGGAAAGCAGCTGGTTGAACGGCTGACCGTGTATCCCAAATTTTTGTTCCACAGCACCGATACCATTGCACCAGCGATGCGAAAGACGGCATTGCATTGCGTTGATTCTGATGGATTTGTACGAGAGCAGGAATGGTCGCCAGGTCGTGCAGATCCGATTCCCATGCCGAATATTGAAACTGCATTGTCAGACGGCAGGCATGTTGAAAAGATTTTGTCGGCACTTCGTTACGGCTCTGGATTGTCCGAGGAGGATGTCACTCGATTGTTCCAGGCGCGCGCCGGTGAGTTTGAACTTATTCGAGAAGAGGCCGATGCGTTGCGGGCCTCCGTGGTGGGGGACACCGTTCGATATGTTGTGACGCGGAACATTAACTATACGAATATCTGTTCGTTCAAATGTCATTTCTGTGCCTTTTCAAAAGGAAAGACCTCAGAAACTCTGCGCGGTAAGCCATATGATTTGAATGTTGACGATATCGCTGCACGCTCTGAAGAGGCTTGGGCCCGTGGCGCGACCGAAGTATGCCTTCAAGGAGGCATCCATCCAAAATATACAGGGGATACATATCTCAGTATCGTCAGAGCCGTCCGCGAGGCTGTTCCGGGAATGCATATCCATGCGTTTTCCCCTTTGGAGATTTCGCAAGGGGCTTCGACTTTGGGGCTTAGTGTTGCATCCTACTTGGAGCGACTGCGCGATGCTGGTCTGGATACACTGCCCGGGACGGCGGCAGAAATCCTAGATGATGAAGTTCGCGCGATTCTATGTCCGGACAAACTGTCGACGCAGGAATGGTTGTCCGTTGTAGAAACAGCACACTCAGTAGGGTTACGCACCACATCGACCATTATGTTTGGTCATGTTGATCGTCCTTACCATTGGGCGCGTCATTTGCTGCGGCTGCGCATGCTGCAAGAGAGAACCGGTGGCATTACAGAGTTTGTTCCTCTGCCATTCGTTTACATGGAGACTCCGATCTATCTGAAAGGGGCGGTGCGTCGAGGTCCAACCTGGCGTGAGACACTGCTCATGCATGCGGTTTCGCGGTTGGTTCTTCATCCGGTTATTAAAAATATCCAAACCTCTTGGGTGAAGCTAGGACCAGATGGGGCCGCACAGTGTCTGGCAAGTGGGGCGAATGATATGGGCGGAACTTTGATGAATGAATCGATCTCACGGGCCGCTGGAGCGGATTTTGGGCAAGAGATGTCGCCCGCTAAAATGGAAGATACGATTCGCCGCGCAGGTCGCAGACCCGCACAACGCACGACATTATATGCAGAGCCCAATGTGAGCCGAATAGAAGCATCCTTTAAGGCCGCGGATCTGTTGCCAATCGCTTGAGAGGAAGACGATCATCGTTGCCTGAATGGTCTGTTATGACTGTTTCTGGTTGTGTGACAGTGGATTGTTGCTTTCCGAGCGCAGAGGCAACCTCAGAATCGCGGCGATCTATATGATTCCTACAGCAGGCCTTAGACAATTTCTGAGGTTAACGTCATTGATTTCAATAAGATAAAACAATTTTGTAAGTTTTTTTTAATCTTTCCAAGTTTCCTCTTGAATCATAATTCAATATTGTCATACAATTTAATCATACATAAAGCGGGATAAGAAAAAGCCCCGCGATGGAGACTTTTTTGGGGGACTAAAAGCATTCGACAAAACCAGTCCGTAATATCTGAAATGGCACAATTTGCGCTCTATTGCGCAGATACCATGACAGGTGAGAGGCAGGATATCGGAGCGAAAGTGAGAATCTCCCATCGGGTTTTCTGAGACAGCTAAAGCACGAGTCACATTAAACAGAGAGGACGGAGACTATGAGAAAATACATGAAGGCTGTGACCACAGCTCTTTCTCTTTCGGTTGCCATGGCATCCAGCGCCGCATTTGCGGATGATGTCATCCTGCCAGCAAATCTATCATGGACTTCCTTGACGACATCATCTTCAGCCTATGCGCAATCGGTCGCAATCGGGCAGATGTTGGAGAAGGAATATGGCACATCATTGCGTGTTATCCCTGGCAACAATGATATCGCACGCTTGGTGCCAATTCGGGAAAAACAGACTTCGATGTGCGCCTGTGGGATCACGGCTCTCTTCGCGCAAGAAGGTGTTATGGGCTTCGGTACGAAGAAATGGGGCCCGCAGAAAATGTACAACCTGTTCAACAATCTGACCACAACGATCGGTCAAGGATTGGTGACGACGAAAGATTCCGGCATTAAGACGATGGCGGATTATCGTGGAAAACGCGTTGTCTATATCAAGGGTGCTGCTGCTCAGAACATCAATGCTGAAGCCTTCTTGGCTTTTGCTGGTTTGACCTGGGACGATGTCGAAAAGGTTGTCGTTCCTGGCTGGAAGCAGGCGGCAGATGCTGTGATCAACGGCCAGGCTGATGCGACCTGGGGCGCCACAGTGACCAGCGTGTTCAATCAGATCGCGGCGTCTCCCCGCGGCATCTTCTGGGTCTCTGTTCCCGCTGATGATGAAGCAGGTTGGAAGCGCGCCCTTGCTGTGCAGCCTCTCTGGACGCCAGCCCTTGTCGAACAGGGGATTGAAGTTGACTCAAATTCTCAGGGCAAGGTGCCTTTTGAAGGTGTGAACTATCCTTATCCGATCTTTGTTGGCTCGGAGAATCTGGACGATCAGACTGCTTACAGCCTGACCAAAGCGGTTATGGAAAACTATGACGGCATCAAAGACGGTGCGCCCAGCATGGGTGGATATCGTCTGTCTCAACAGCCCCTGAAATTTGCATTCCCGTTTCAACCTGGCGCGATCAAGTATTTCCGGGAGAAAGGGATGTGGACCGAAGAGAATGACAAGCACAATGAAAAGCTGCTGCACCGTGTTCAGGTCCTGCAGGATGCCTGGTCTTCTATGGACATGAGCCTGGATGACGACGCTTTTACTGAGGCTTGGAAGAAGACGCGTGCCAGTGCGTTGGAAAAAGCTGGTTTGGATGTTCCTTTCCGCGATTGGTAACTCCCCTGGCCTATCGGGAGGTGCTGTAGCCGACCTGTTCGGCTCAGCGCCTCCTGATCGGTGGATTTCTTGGGGTAATGGATGAGCGTTCGCTGTCTGCGGAATGACCACGTTAGGATGAAACTTAAATGTCCAATCACTCTGTAAATACCGGCCCAGCATCGGCACCAGCTAAGACGGAGTCTGTTCCGGAACGGGTGCGCCAATTAGGGGGAGTTACCCGTTGGTGGTTGATCGTTGCGGCGATCGCGTCTGCCTTTGCGTCAGTTTACATTATTTTTGGATTGGGTAACCGTCTTAACCTGTATGTGCCGTTGGAAACGGAGTATTTCTATTTTCTTTTGGCCGCGCTGTTGCCGTTGGTTTTTCTATTATATCCAGCGTTCGGAAAGCTGGAGCATCAGGTTCCCTGGTGGGATTGGGTTTTGGCTGCGATCACGCTGTTTATTTGTTCGTACTTTACAATTTTATCTAATGATATTGTTGATATCGGGTGGGAATATGATGCACCCGTCTATGCACAGTTACTTGCCTTTGTGCTATGGGGGTTGGTGCTGGAAGCCTGCCGTCGTGCCGGCGGAAACGCCGTTTTTGTTGTGTGCCTGGTGGCCTCGACCTATCCGATGTATTCATCGATTGCGCCAGGGTTCCTGTCGTCTCCGAATATATCCCCGATGACGACTGCAGGATTCCATATCTTTGGCAGTGAAAGCATTCTGGGCATTCCCATGACGGCGCTGGGGACAATTGTCATCGGCTTTCTGATTTTTGGCGTTGCCCTTCAACATACCGGGGGCGGGGAATTCTTTCTAAACTTAGCATTTTCCCTATTGGGGCGTCGTCGCGGCGGCCCTGCAAAGGTCGCGATTTTCGCCTCGGGCCTGATGGGCTCGATGAGTGGCAGCGTGATTACCAATGTGATGACGACGGGGGTGATGACCATTCCTGCGATGAAGCGCGTTGGGTTCCGGGGCAGCTATGCCGCGGGCGTTGAAGCCTGTGCGTCAACGGGCGGGGTTCTGATGCCGCCGGTTATGGGAACCACTGCATTTGTTATGGCGACATTCTTGGGGATTCCCTATTCGCAAATCGTTGTCGCTGCAATCATTCCCTCGCTTTTGTTCTATCTTGGTCTGTTTCTTCAGATCGATGCTTATTCAGCCCGAAATGGCTTGAAAGGGCTTGAGGATGCAGACGTGCCAAAATTGGGACAGGTCATGCGGGACGGCTGGTATTTCATCTTCGTGTTTGTTCTTCTGATTGTCATGTTGGTTTATTTCCAACGTGAATCTCAGGCACCCTATGTCGCGACAGCCCTGCTTTTATTGATCAATCAATTTTCCAAAAAGCATCGTTGGAACTGGGCACGCCTTAAGGGATTCGTCATTGGTATGGGAACCTTGTTTGCCGAGCTGACGGCCTTGCTTGCCTGTGTTGGTTTGGTGATCGGATCCATGATGCTGACCGGAAAGATTGGCAGCCTCAGTTACCAACTTGTCTCGTTGGCAGGGGACTCCGTGATCCTGCTGTTGGTAATGGGGGCGATCACCAGCTTTATTCTTGGGATCGGTATGACGGTTACGGCCGCCTACCTTTTCTTGGCCGTAACTTTAGCACCGGCATTGACCAGCAATGGACTCGATCCATTGGCGGTTCATTTGTTCATGCTGTACTGGGGAATGATCTCCTTCATCACGCCGCCTGTTGCGATCGGTGCTTTTGCGGCGGCTTCGGTCGCGCGCGCCAATCCTATCAGGACAGGTCTTGAAGCCATGCGACTGGGGAGCATTATTTACTTTGTCCCCTTCTTCTTTGTGCTGAACCCCGCCTTGATTGGGCAGGGATCCTTTTCAGAGGTTGCCACTGTCTTTTCTAGTGCCGTCGTTGGTGTAGGTTTTATTTCCCCAGGGTTACAAGGGCATTTGTTCTGGATCGGC
>JARGPE010000272.1 GCA_029212835.1 Alphaproteobacteria bacterium
GGTTCGTTCGTTGAGGCTTGAAATGATCCCTAAGACCAAACTAAGCAACTGCATAAATGAGAGGGGACCTGTGCAAAAAGCGTATAGCACTACAAGAATATGACTTGTGAGAATCAAGAACAAAAGAGTAGTAGAGTATTAACTAAATTTTTACATTTCATTATGACAAACAAAAACCCCATCACAGATTTCTCTGGATGGGGTTTTACTTCAAACGCATCATAGGATTTTTAGCGGTAGATCCGAAAAACCCGTTTTGATGTTAAGCTTTTACCAGTTTCTCCACGTCACCGCGGGTCAAGCCGATATCGTTCAACATGGCATCGGACAGGCCGTTGATCTGGCGGATGGTTGCGCGGCGGCTCATTTCAGCCGAAACGCGTTCTACCAAATCTTCGCCGAATGAAATCACGGCGAAAGCGGCGTCTGCGATCATGTCTTTCAGGGAGATGCCCTGACGATTGGTGTCGACGGTAAGGATGGTCATAGCGGTCACTCCCTAAAGTAAGCAGTTGTCTCGGTGCAGGACCCTCGTGGCCGCTGCGATGACGGGGAAATGCTCTCTTTTGCGACCTATTACAAATGCAGAAATGGAGTCAGGGGGATGCAAAATCGGAATAGCGACAAGACGGTCCAAAACTATCGATTTAGCGACGAATAATCCAAGGGTTGTTAACAGAATTTTAATGATGATTTCCGTCTAACATATTGTTTTGAATTATATTTATGTATTCAAAACGTTATTCTCATTAATTTTGTTACTTTTGCGTCTTATGAGAGGCCTTCATTCAATCTGCGTCAAAGTCCAAGTTAAAAAGCCGCCCGAATCTATCATTTTGCATAGATCCGGGCGGCTCATATAGTCCAAAGACCTGCAGGCTATCGAGGTTAAAGGAATTTATCGTATCGTTTTGGCATCCCCGGCAAGGCCGCCATAGGCCTTTAACATCCGCTCCAACCATGCCTGAACAGGATCCGTGTCTTCAAACAGAGTATATGTTGTCACGCAGCGCAGCCATTGCAGAAGGGCAAAGGCCATATGGTCAGAAAACAACGGCGACTCTCCGCCCAGATAAGCCTGCTCTGACAACATGCTGCGCATTGGGGCGTAGGCATTACGAAGCGTTTCAATCCTAACCGCAGGATCGCCGCATATATCTTCTAATTTCTTGCCAAATCGGGCTTCACGGGTTTCCCGGAAGTAAGCTTGGTCTTTTTCGTCTAACAGTTTCCAAACGCCGAAGACCGCCAAGGGGCCACAGGTCGGATAAATCATGGTATCAACCCAATGGCGCACAAAGGTCACGCCGGCAAGGCCAGCAACCCCGCCAAACAGGCTGGGGCGATCTGGATAGGCATTTTCCAGATATTTCGCGATATCCCAGGAATCGATCACTGTTGTCTCATTGTCTTTTAAGACTGGCACTTTGCCCTGACCGGAAAAGGCGATTTTGTCTTTTTCGGTGAAACGCCAAGGAATGGTTTGAAAGTCCAGCTTCTTATGGGCCAGCGCCATTTTTGTGCGCCATACATTCGGGCTGAACAGAATCTCTGGGTCTTTGCCACAAAGTTCATAGTGACTGATTGCCATAACTGGCGTCTCCCTCGCAGAACGGTTCGTTTGTCCATACAGTGTGTACGGTTTCAGAATAGGACTGCACTATAGGGACCTGCCGGGAATGCGCATCCTCAAACTGCTGAAGGATCGATCACGAATTCGGCAAAGCAGCTTTGATTTGATTTCGGAACGCCTCATCGCCGGGACGAACGGTGGAGGGAAACGAACCGATAAGTGTTCCGTTGCTGTCGACAAGATATTTGTGAAAGTTCCAGCGCGGTGCTTTCGCTTCGCCTAGGACTGCCGCTGCCCATTTATAGAAGGGATGCGCCTGATCCCCTTTCACCACAACCTTCTCCGTTAGGGGAAAGTCGATGCTATAAGTGCCTTCACAGAAAGTTTTGATCTCGTCCGCAGTGCCGGGTTCTTGGCCGCCAAAATCATTGCTGGGCACGCCGATGATAACGAGACCCTGATCCTTGAATTCAGTCCACAGCGCCTGCAACCCCTCATATTGCGGGGTAAAACCACAATTGGATGCTGTATTGACCACCAACAGTGTTTTTCCCTGGAAGGAGGCCAGTGGCAGTTCGCCTCCTTCAATTGACTGGAAGGTGAAGGCATAGGCGGATTTTTCCATGTCTTCAGCCCTTGCATGTGTCGGATTGGTCAAGCCAACAACTGCCGACCAAACGGCAATGAAGGCTCCAAACAGTGGATATGCGATCGTATCTCTCATATAGTTGTCTACGCAGCGCTTCCATCCTTGGAGTGGCTTGGATTTGAGGTCAGTCTCTGCCATCTCGCTAAAACTCTTTCCGCCAATGTCCACCCAAGACTAACAGCAAATCAAGAGATACTGAAACAGCTATGATGGCTTTCTATTGCGGAGGCGTTGACCTGTCCCGGTAAAGTCGGTATGACCCGCGCGTCCTGACGATAGAGACGGGACCTGTTGGGGTGTAGCCAAGCGGTAAGGCACTGGATTCTGATTCCAGCATGCGAAGGTTCGAATCCTTCCACCCCAGCCACTTTACCCTCGCGCAAACGGTGCGCGGATGATGAGGGACAGCATGGCAAAGAAAGCAAGCGGTACCGGCGGTGGCGGCAAAAAGACCAGCCATAACGTCAATGACTCGCGCGGACTGCAAGTTCGTGTGAAGACCGCACGTGGTCGCAAATTATCCTCAACCTTGTGGCTGCAGCGCCAATTAAATGATCCTTATGTCTTGGAGGCCCAGCGATTGGGATATCGCGGTCGCGCGGCATTCAAGCTGGCGGAAATCGACGATAAGCACCAATTTCTGAAACCCAATGCGCGAATCGTTGATTTAGGCTGTGCGCCAGGTGGTTGGACACAGGTTGCGCTGGAGCGCTGTGGCGAGTCCGCCCGCATTGTTGGAATTGATTTATTAGAATGCGATCCGATTCCAGGCTCAACCTTGTTGGTTGGGGATTTCATGGATGATGACGCGCCAGACCGGTTGAAATCCGTTTTGCGCGGACAGGCCGATGTTGTGATGTCCGATATGGCGTCCAACACGACAGGACATCCGCCGACTGACCACCTGCGAGTCGTTGCGCTGGTGGAAACAGCCTATCATTTTGCGGCGGAAGTTCTGGCACCAAACGGCACTTTTATTGCCAAGGTTTTTTCTGGCGGCACGGAAAATGACCTGCTGAAGATCCTGAAACAGGACTTCACGAAGGTCTATCACATGAAGCCAAAATCCAGCCGTAAAGAATCACCGGAAATGTATGTGGTGGCGACAGGGTTCCGTCGGGTTCGGGACGATGCGCACGGCACGGACCAGGATTCACATCCCGAGTGATTTATAAAGAGCATGGAACCGTGTCAGCAGACGTTCTTTTGCGGCGTCTGGTGGGATCGGGGTTGGATCAAAGCGACCGCTGATGTCCACCGCGGGTGGCTTCCCCCACAGCTTGCGTGCTTCCTGTTCTGAAAAGCCAGCGATTCCGGTTGCTTCAATCCGGGCAGCCTGTAGATCCGCTTTCTTGATCAATGTCTTGATCTTCACCGGTAAGGCGGGGGGCAGTCCAAAGCGGATATGGACAGCTTGCTGAAGCCGGTCTTCCATTTCCCGATAGTCTATGCCGATTGCGGTTTTGAAAGGGGAAATCATATCCCCGACTACATATTCGGATGCGTCATGCAGCAGCGCCTGCAAACGATGAGTGACGCTTAACTGAGGATCCAATTCGACGGCTAAGGCTTCGACCATCACACTGTGCTGAGCCACAGAAAAGGCCCATTCGCCCGTTGTCTGGCCATTCCATCGCGCCACACGGGATAAGCCATGGGCGATGTCTTCGATTTCCACATCAACTGGGCTGGGGTTCAATAGATCCAGGCGCCTGCCGCTTAACATGCGTTGCCAGGCCCGGTTATCCTTTGGTGTCCGGCTCATTTCAGATAGGGCTCCAACCAGGACAGGCCTGCCCATGTGTCGCCACGGGGAACGTATTCGCAACCGATCCAGCCGTCATATCCCAATTGATCAAGTCGCTCGAAGATAAAGGGGTAGTTGATCTCTCCCGTGTCCGGCTCGTTCCGGCTGGGAACACCGGCGATCTGGATATGTCCGATTTTCTGGATGTGACGTTCGATGGTGGCAATCAAATCACCTTGCATGATCTGA
>JARGPE010000273.1 GCA_029212835.1 Alphaproteobacteria bacterium
GGACCATAAAGACCCAGGCCAGGAACAGGCCGACCGACAATCCACCCCCGGTAAGGGCAGCAATCGTGGCGATATCGATAGGCATAGCAGTAGCTCCTGACGGCAGATTGAGGGCCAAAAACCAGGCTACAAAGCCCGATTCTCTGTCTTGGCGAAAGAAGGATGCGAGGGTCCACACCCTCAATTGTGCCTGATATAGAAACAATAATATTCCAAATGAGCTGATTATTCTTTGATCGTGCCCGACTTATGTTTTGTGCGAAGCAACATCGTCCTAAACCGGGTTGGGCGGCCCAGTGTACGAGAAAAGGAATTCCTAAATGGCTGATACCTCCAATAATGACAGCAAAGTCCTTAAAGTCTTGCGTGTGGACTCCAGTGCCCGCGCAGAGAATTCAACGACGCGGAAATTGACAGAGTCGCTTTTGGCGCATTTGTCGGAAGGCCATAATTTGGACGTCACCCTGCGCGACGTTGCAAAGGGTCTGCCCTTTGTCACGCCCGTTTGGGTTGGGGCGATTTTCACGGATCCGGCAGAACGGGATGCAGCACAGGCTAAGTCTTTGGCAGAATCAGATGCTTTGATTTCGGAAGTTCAAGCGGCAGATGTTTTGGTGATTGGTGTGCCTGTGTATAATTTTGGGGTTCCGGCGGCATTAAAGGCCTGGATCGACATGATCGCCCGTGCCCGGGAAACATTCAAATATACCGAAACCGGTCCTGTTGGTCTGCTAACCAATAAGAAAGCCTATCTGGTCGTCGCCTCAGGCGGGACTGAAGTTGGGTCGGCAATTGATTTTGCGACACCCTATATGAAACATGTCATGGGCTTTATTGGCATCACCGACGTGACTGTGATCTCTGCTGGACAACAGATGATGGATGAAAAAGCCGCAGAAAAGGCTGAGAAATCGATTGAAGCCTTGGCTGCCTGATCACCCATCGTGAAATCTGTCCAGTTTCGTTAATCCGGCAGTTTCACACCAAAGTGAGACGACTTGATTCTTGCCCCGCCGCATTCCGGTGTACCGATACTCATAGATCGGTATTCAGGGATGCGGCGGTTGTCGTTGAGTCCCATACCGGTGGACGCAATGAACAACCAAAGGGATATTGAGATCATGAGCTTCAAATCACATTTGTTATCGACCACTGTTGTGTCACTGATGGCCGGTGCCGCTTTCGCAATCGGCGCACAGGCCGCGTCGTCAGATATGGGCATGGCCGATGCCGTCTCCGCACCGTCCGTTATGGCGGATGCCGTCCCGCAAGGCGGCGGTGCCTGTAACCCGTGCAATCCCTGTGCAGCGGCTAAGGCCTGCAATCCTTGTAACCCCTGTGCAGCCGCTAAGGCTTGTAATCCGTGCAATCCTTGTGCAGCCAAAAATGCCTGCAATCCCTGTAATCCCTGCGCGGCTAAGAAAAACCCCTGCGGCAGTGGTGCCGATAATCCCTATGGGCCTCAAGCCACCATTGATATGATGAATGAAGATGCCGTTCCGGCGTGACGCACATCCATAAGGTGTGGGCATAGGGGAGGCGTCGTGGTGATCTGCGACGCCTCAGCCTTGTGTCAGGCCGTGCAGAGTGAAACACTTGGCTTATGGATGGTGGTGATGCCTGAGGGACAAAGCGTGGTAGCGGAAAATTTCGATCCAATCGATGCGACACAGGCGCTGTCGACAGCCCTGGCCGCCTTGCCCAAATCTGTCTTGCGGCGCATGCAGGCGGCTGGAGAAGAAGTTCTGAATTGTCAGCGCGTGCTACGCAAAACGTCCAGCAATGTGGTGGCAGAGCTGCTGCGCCATCAGGGCACATTTTATGAATGGAACCATTTCCCCGCAGGCGATGCGATCGATTGGGAAACCCATTCTCAATATTACTATCATGCCCATCCCAAGGGGGAGCGACCGGGAGAGCACGGCCATTTCCACACTTTCCTGCGCTATACAGGCATGCCCAGCGGTGTGGCACCTGCCGCTTTGCATCATCCCCAGGCCCCCAATGATAACCGCATCGGCGCGCATATCGTGGCCGTTTCCATGGATAAAAAGGGCTATGGGATAAAGATGTTCACGGTCAATCGCTGGGTCACGGATGAGACCTGGTACTCTGCGGTGGATGTCGCCCGGATGATCGACATGTTTGAAATCGACCACACCTTTCCGTCCTGGGCCAGCAATCGGTGGCTGTCGCATATGTTGATCCTGTTCAAGCCACAGATCCTGTCGCTGCTGGCGCAACGCGACGCCCGCATCGCCGCCTGGCGTGCCCGTAATCCCGGTCTGGATGTCTTCGAGGACCGCGCCCTGGAAGTCACATCAGAATGCAAGATTGATGTGGAAAAACAGATTAAGGCAATCAAGACGGCTTTGATGGCTTAAGGCCAAAGCACAAACGCCGACCTGGTCCTGTGACCTGATCGGCGTTTTGTGAAATTGGTGGAGTCGAGGAGGATCGAACTCCCGACCTTCGCATTGCGAACGCGACGCTCTCCCAGCTGAGCTACGACCCCATAATTCGACCTGAAATACAGGCCGGACGCGCGGAATATCGGTCTGTGAGGCGTTCGTGTCAAGGTAGGAAATTGGCCAGTATCCCCTGTGGTATGGCATCATGACTTGCGAAGTAAGCCCTTGCGCCTTATCTCTGTTTTGTGAAATTGCAGAGGGGGGTCTCTCCGCAGATTAGATAACGGCATGGTGGAAGCGGGTCGATGGATATTTTACTCAACGCCTTGATACAGGTCGTCCTGGTGGCGCTGTCCCTTTACACATGGCTGATCATCGCTTCGGCGATTTTAAGCTGGCTGGTGGCCTTTAATGTGGTCAATACCAGCAACCGTGTCGTCTATATGATCGGTGACTTTTTGTACCGCGTCACGGAACCTGTCCTGCGTCCGATTCGCCGTATTCTGCCCAATATGGGTCCAATCGATATTTCGCCTATCGTATTGTTGCTGATCCTGTTCTTCATCCAGAAAGTCTTATCCGACCTCGCCTTCCGGATCTAACAGCGGTTATGCCCTTTCGGCGGGATGATGTGCGCGGCGCAGTACTGTTGAAGGTGCGCCTGACGCCAAATGCATCGGCAGATCGGTTGCAGGGAATCGCAGAGGCTGCGGATGGTAGCCGCCATGTGAAAGTGCAGGTCACGGCGATCCCGGAAGACGGCAAGGCCAACAAGGCCCTGATAAAGCTGTTGTCGAAGGCGTTCAAATGTCCAAAAACGTCGCTGAGTATCGTATCGGGCGCAACGGATCGCACTAAGGTGATTGCGCTGTCGGGGGATACTGAACGACTGGCGTCAACGATCCGTGCAGTTCTGGATGGGCTGTAACGGGCGGTTAATCATTTGGGGGAGTAGATCACATGGCGGACGCACAAATTATCGATGGGAAAGCCTTCGCGGGTGGGCTGCGGGAGCGCGTGTCGCAGGCCGTTGCCGCGCTGAAGACCCAGTATGGCAAAACACCTGGCCTTGCGGTCGTTCTGGTTGGGGAAGACCCCGCCAGTCAGGTCTATGTCCGCAGCAAGGGTAAGCAGACCGTCGAAGCCGGTATGGAAAGCTATGAATACAAGATGGATGTAAGCACTGACCAGGATACCTTGTTGGCCAAGGTGCGAGAGCTGAATGAAGATCCCAAGGTGAATGGCATCTTGGTGCAATTGCCCCTGCCCAAACAAATTGACGAGCAAGCGGTGCTGACCGCGATCAACCCCGATAAGGATGTCGATGGGTTTCATGTCGTCAATGTCGGGCGTTTGAATACAGGTAATCCCAGCGCGCTGGTTCCCTGCACGCCGCTGGGCTGTATCCTGCTGTTGCGTGATCATTTTAAGGGATCACTGGCGGGCAAGAAGGCCATTGTGCTGGGCCGTTCCAACATTGTGGGCAAGCCGATGACGACCTTGTTGGTGCAGGAAAGCTGTACCGTAACCGTGGCACATTCCCGTACAGTGGATTTGCCTGCGGAAGTCGCCCAGGCGGATATCATCATCGCGGCGGTGGGTAAGGCCGAGATGGTGCAGGGGGACTGGTTGAAGCCGGGCGCGGTGGTGATTGATGTCGGTATTAATCGGATTGAGAAGCCGGATGGCGGCACGCGCCTTGTCGGCGATGTGGATTTTGCGTCCGCCAGTCAGGTCGCCTCTGCCATAACTCCCGTACCCGGCGGTGTTGGTCCCATGACCATTGCTTGCTT
>JARGPE010000274.1 GCA_029212835.1 Alphaproteobacteria bacterium
AGGTCAATCTATGGCGGCCCCTTGTCGGGCCTGTCACCGCCCTGCCGCTGGCACTGTTGGATGCCCAAACCCTTGGCTCAGTTGATTTGCGGCCATCGGCCCTGATATTTAAGGATCGGACCGGACAAATCTATTATGTCAGCCACAGCACGGGACAGCGTTGGACCTATTTCCCACAGATGACGGTGGATGAGGCAATTCTAATCAAGGGATATGATTCCGATACATCGGGACGGGCACGGTTCACGCCGCATACTGCCTTTGTCGATCCGTCGACGCCAGACCACCTTGCCACACGACACAGTATTGAGGTGCGGGCATTTTTGCGCTTCGATTGACGCAAACATCAGGGGGAATTCAATGAGTGATAATCATGTTCATCTGGGGGGATGCCTGTGTGGTGGTGTCCGCTATCAAGTCGACGGGCCTTTGCGGCCCGTCGTTGCCTGCCATTGCTCGCAATGCCGCAAGACATCTGGCCATTTTGCGGCAATGACCTCGGCTCCTCGTGATCGAATTACGATACTGTCAGATGAAACTTTAACGTGGTTCGACTCATCCCCAGAGGCAAAACGAGGGTTTTGTTCCCGATGTGGTGGGAATGTTTTCTGGATACCCCGGGCGGAAGATCGCATGTCGATTACTGCTGGAACATTGGATATGCCAACGGGCCTCACTCTGTCACATCATATTTTCACAGAAGATGCCGGGGATTATTACGAGGTCTAGAATCGATAAGACAGACTGATTGCGCCAAATCGATCGGCACTTTTTTGGGTTTCGTATTCTTTGGAGCGCAGGATATAGGTATAGGTGAATCGCCAGTCGTCATATTGCATGGCCAAGCCTGCCTGCATGTCACCAACCAGGATTTTCTTATCTACCCGTGGGCTGTCTTTGAAAGTATTGCCGTCCAGGAAGATGTTTCGCGCCACGGCCCGACCGCCAATGCTGGCGAAGGTGTACCAGTTAAATCCATCCGCCTTGCGGACATAGGCGCTGCCGGGCAGACTGGGTCGGATGCGGGGCGGGCCCAGATCGGTGGTTAAATCTCTTCCCAGTCGCACTGTAAGACCGCTGGAAAGGTATGTTGCAATGTTACCAATGGCAAAACCTGCATTGGGAACAACATCTGCGTTCAACCCCAGCCCAATGTCATCTTCCCACCATTTGCGTTGATGCTCATAGACCAGACTGAAGCCGGGTTCATCCTTTATCTGATGGTCCCAGCCACGTGGCTCCTGAAAGCCAAAGGCGCGGTGCCAATGGGTCTGTGTGTATTCTGCCTGGGAGGAGGGGCCAACAACCCCCAATTCCAGCACCATGGCATCGCTGCGGTCGGCGTCCGGGGAGACAGCGATCAATCCACCACTGATATACAGCCAACCGGCATAGGGGCGATCATTTGGTCTTAGATTCGGGTCGGATATATCGTCTGGCGTATACATGTTTTGACCCAGGCTGTAGGTCGCCCGCGCACGGGCCCCGTTTGGCCAAAAGGGAATCAGCCGTGCCACATAGGAAACGGGTTCATCCTCCAACGGCACATATTCCTTGGTCGTATAGGTGATTTTGGTCCCATGGGTGAAATGGCGGTCGGTCCCCGCGCCAAAAAGGTCATTCTCCAGCATCAGGCTGAGTGTGCCCTTGTCGTCAGGCATATCCTGAGCCACTGCGGGCAAAGCAGTATTTAGGTATCCAGCCATAATTGTACCGGCAACCGTCCAGTATTTTAGCGCATTTTTCATGAATTTTCTTTTCCCAAACCCGCAGGGGACTCTACATTGGCACAGTTCACCATAATCGAAAGTGCATTGATACGATGAAACTAACAACAGCTAATCATTGGGGCAGCTATGTGGCGGAGATGCGGCAGGGTCAAGTTAACTCTTTGTCGCCGTTGGTTGCAGGTGATGATGTGTCCGATATGTCAGCCTCTATTGTGGACACATTGGATGGAAAATCCCGTATTCGTCGCCCCGCTATACGGGAAAGCTGGCTAAAGGGTGGTCCTGGCACGGATGGTCATTTACGCGGTGCTGACCGATTTGTAGAGGTCGACTGGGACCAAGCGCTGGATTTTCTTGCTGGTGAAATCACGCGGATTCGCGATGCATACGGCAATCAGGCGATCTATGCAGGATCATACGGTTGGGCTAGTGCGGGACGGTTTCATCACGCACAGAGCCAGATCCATCGATTTTACAATATGGCGGGGGGCTATACGAAATCTGTAAACGCGTATTCTTTCGCTGCGGGGGAGGTTATCCTACCGCATATCCTGACGGATTTGCGCAGCACCATGTCTGATGGCCCCAGTTGGTATGAAATCGAACAACATACTGATTTGATGCTGGCCTTTGGCGGATTGCCGCTGAAAAACGCTCAGATTCAAAATGGTGGATTGGGCCTGCATACGGCGCGCGACTGGATGGCGAAACTGGGGGCGGGGAAAGGGCAGTTTATCGGCATCAGTCCAATCCGTGACGATATGGCAGACGAAATTCAGGCCGAATGGATGCCGATCCGACCCAATACTGACACGGCGTTGATGTTGGCACTGGCCTATTGTTTGGATCAGGCGGGCAAGGTCGATGCTGCCTTCTTAACACGCTACACGACCGGGTATGATGCCTTTCGTCCCTATTTAACGGGCGAAACGGATGGTCAGCCAAAGACACCGGCCTGGGCGGCGGAAATTACGGGTATTCCAGCAAGCGATATCACAGCTCTGGCAGATCGTTTAACGCGGGGACGGGTGTTGATATCCCTGTCTTGGTCACTGCAGCGCGCCGATCATGGTGAACAATCCTATTGGATGGGGGTCGTTCTGGCCGCGATGTTGGGTCAGATCGGCTTGCCGGGCGGCGGCATCGCCATCGGCTTGGCAGCAGAACACGGCAACGGAAACCCTGATCCACAACTGAGATGGGCGGCTGTTCCGACTGGACGCAATCCAGTGGATACCTATATCCCCGTCGCGCGGATTTCCGACATGTTGCTGAATCCCGGAGCGGAGTTTGACTATAACGGCAAGCGAATGACCTATCCCGATATCCGCATGGTGCATTGGGCCGGTGGGAACCCATTCCATCATCACCAGGATCTCAATCGCCTGCGTCAAGCCTGGGCTAAGCCTGAAACCGTTGTGGTACAGGAGATTTTCTGGACGCCTGCTGCCCGTCATGCCGATATTGTCTTGCCGGTGACGACTGTGATGGAACGCAATGATATCGCTGTCGCCCAGATGGATGGCTGGGCCGTGGCAATGAAGCAACTGGTCGCGCCGATGGGCGAGGCCCGCAATGACCATGACATCATGGCCGGCGTTGCAGATCGCCTGGGCTTCAAGTCACAATTCACCGAAGACCGAAGCGAAATGGACTGGCTGCGGGATATCTGGGATCGTAGCCGTCAAGAGGCTGGCCGGGTTGGGCGGGAATTACCCTCCTTCGATGATTTTTGGGAGGCTGGGCATTTGCATCTGGAAGGCGGGCCGGAAGAGCGCTGTTTCCTGGGCGAATTCCGCAAGGATCCGATCGCCAATCGCCTGCAGACACCAACCGGTCGGATTGAGATATTTTCCAAAACTATCGCTGAATTTGGCTATGAGGAAATCGCAGGTCATCCAACCTGGAATGCCCCCTATGAGTGGTTGGGCGCAGAGGGAATTGACCAAACCCCGCTGCATCTGATTTCCAATCAACCAAAATCCCGTCTGCATAGTCAGTTGGATCCGGGCTTAGGCAGCCAGAAGACCAAAATTCAAGGTCGGGAGCCGATGCGGATGAATCCGAAAGATGCCAAGGCGCGGGGAATTGAGACCGGCGCATTGGTTCGGGTTTTTAATGCGCGAGGTTCGTGTTTGGCTGGGGTCATGCTGGACGACGCCATCATGCCCGGCGTGGTGCAGCTTGCCACTGGCGCCTGGTACGACCCAGAAGCCCCAGAGCGGCAGGATAGTTTGGATCGTCACGGCAATCCAAACGTGCTGACCGCTGATCGGGGGACATCGCGCTTGTCCCAAGGGCCCAGTGCTCATACATGTTTGGTTCAGGTTGAGATCGTCACGGGCGCAGCACCTGAGATGAAGGCATTTGATCAGCCTGCTTTTACTGCAGGGTGATGAGTCGTTGGATTTTTGACCAAGGATTGGGTCCAAGCATCCATGGCAGTTCAGTATAAAAATTTTATT
>JARGPE010000275.1 GCA_029212835.1 Alphaproteobacteria bacterium
AATTCAAATCTGTTTACGTCTCCAGCGGTAACTTTGCTGTGCGGGACGAGGAAGCGGAAGACATTATCGGCAAAATCTCCATTGAGTTTAAAGAATGGGAGCTGCGTCGCCCGGCTACGGATATCAAGGCGGATATTCGGGATCGCACCGCAGATTTAGCTGGGATTATTGTCGAGGTCCGCCAGGAAGAATCTGGGCCCCCGGTTGGTAAGCCAATTCAAATCCAATTGTCGGCCCGCAATACGGCGCTGTTGGACGAAGCCGTCATCCAGGTTCGTGAAAAATTGGACAGCATAGAAGGGTTGGTCGATGTCGAAGATTCCCGACCTATACCCGGCATTCAGTGGGAATTTAAGGTCGACCGTGCGCAGGCATCTAAATTTAGTGCCAGTATTGGTGTTCTAGGCAGTTTTATCGAACTGGTCACCAATGGGTTGAAGATTTCTGACTATCGTCCCGATGACAGCGACGAGGAAGTGGATATTGTTGCCCGGTTCCCAGAGCAATATCGCTCTATTGATCAACTGGATCGCTTGCGTGTGACCACGGGGCAAGGCCGGATTCCGGCTGGAAACTTTGTGACTCGCACGGCTCAGCCCAATACTGGAATTCTTCGCCGGGTGGATGGATCTCGCATCGGTTATGTCCGCGCGGATGTGGCGGAGGGCTTATTGCCGGATAACATCGTCAAAGAATTGCGGGAATGGTTTGAATCGCGTCCGCTAAAAGACGGTGTCTATGCTGAATTCAAGGGCGAGGATAAGGAACAGCAAGAGGCGACCGATTTCCTTGAGAAGGCTTTTGCCGTTGCTTTGTTCTTAATGGCGATCATCCTGGTCACCCAGTTTAACAGCTTCTTTTCGGCCTTCCTGATCCTGTTTGCGGTCATCATGTCAACTGCAGGTGTGCTGATTGGTTTGATGGTGATCTCTCAGCCATTTGGTATTGTGATGAGTGGGATCGGCGTTATCGCGCTGGCAGGTATTGTTGTGAATAACAACATCGTGCTGATTGACACATTTGATCAGTTGAAATTGTCGTCGGCGACTGTGCGGGATGCAATCCTGCGCACGGGGGCTCAACGCTTGCGTCCGGTTATGTTAACCACCGTGACAACGATTTTAGGTCTGTTGCCGATGACCATGCAGGTCAATATCGACTTTGTTACACGCAGCCTTTCCGTCGGTGCGCCTTCGACCCAATGGTGGGTGCAATTGTCTACGGCTATTGTCTTTGGCCTTGCCTTTGCAACATTGCTGACGCTAGTCGTCACGCCTTGCTGGCTGCAAGCTAGGGACAATATGAAGCGCCGGTTCCAGCCGAGCGATACCACCAAGACGGAAGAGCCGACAGCCACCCCAGAAAAGCCAGGGCTTCCTGCGGAATAGCGGCCTAATCCCGGAATTCAACCGTCACGGGGCGTTCCAGCAATTGCCCGATGGCGGTATCGATATCGACCTGGCCGCCCAGTATCGCATTTACCGCCTGAGCAATGGGCATGTCGATGCCGGCGCGCTGGGCTAAGGCAACGACGGCTTGCGCAGTCCAGTAGCCTTCGGTCACGGCGCTGCGATTGGCTAGAGTTGATTGGGCAGTACGCCCTTCGCCCAATGCGATCCCAAACGACGTGTTTCGGGATGTGGCACTCATCGCGGTCAGGATCAAATCACCCGCCCCGGCTAGACCCATAAGGGTTTCTGCCTTGCCACCTTCGGCAACGGCCAGGCGAATCATCTCCGCCAGACCTCGGCTGACCAGTGCGGCCCGTGCGTTTTCACCCAGGCCTCGTCCTGTCGCGATACCAGCGGCAAGCGCGACAACATTTTTGACCGCCCCCCCAATTTCTGCGCCGATCGGATCATCAGACAGATAGGCGCGCAGGTTGCCGGACCCGACAGCAGTCTGGATAATCTCCGCTGCCCCCTGATCGCGCGCCGCAAGAGTGATGGCAGTCGGCAGGCCTTTTGCGACCTCTCCCGCAAAAGTGGGGCCAGAGAAAATGCAGGCCCGCACCGAGGGGGCTTCTTCCTCCAGCACTTCGGACATTCGTTTTAGGCTGCCTCGTTCAACACCTTTTGCACAGATGGCGACGGGCATCCCCGCCGGTAAATGCGCCGCAGATGCCTTTGCTATGGCACGCAACGCCTGGGCAGGCACCGCGATCAGAATGCAGTCCGCACCAGAGAGCGCGGTTGCCAGGTCGGTTCCGGCCGTAATGCCGCGGGCCAGGGGAATGCCCGGCAACCGCATTGGATTTGATCCTTGCTGGATGCTCTCTGCGGTCTGAGAATCGCGGGCCCAGACATGAACAGCATGCCCTGCACGGCGTGCAACGCAGGCCAGAGCAGAGCCCCAGGCACCGCCTCCTAATATTGCGACATGGCCTGACATTCTAGGCTCCTTACACAGATAATTTGGACGCAACTGATTTCATTGTCTTCAGGATGTAGCCTATGGCGTCCGGATGCGCTACAGGTTCTCTTAGCAATCGACTCTTTTGGGTGTGATACGTTTCGCCCTGGAATTATTTGTGAGGACCTTTATGACCAAGACTGATCCGACCTCCGTAACTCTCGGCACACGGGGATCCCCCTTGGCGCTGCTGCAAACCTATGATGTGCGTGACCGATTGATTGCCGCAAACCCTGGTTTGACGGTCGAAATCAAAGAAATCACTGTCGTGGGAGACCAGATTCAGGATCGCGCCCTGGCCGAGGTGGGGGGTAAGGGATTATTTACCAAAGAATTGGACCGCGCCATCCTGGATGGTCGCTGTGATGCGGCCGTCCATTCGATGAAGGATGTTGAGACCTGGCTGTCTGAAGGCATATCGCTGACCTGCGTGCTGGAGCGTGAAGACGTTCGCGACGCCTTTTTAAGCCCAAAGGCAGCCAGCTTGGAGGCGCTGCCCGCCGGGTCCAAGGTTGGTACATCCTCCTTGCGCCGCAAGGCACAGATCCTGGCCAAGCGCCCGGATTTGGAGGTTGTTCTGTTTCGGGGCAATGTGCAAACGCGCCTGCGCAAATTGGAAGAAGGGGTTGCCGATGCAACCTTGTTGGCGATGGCTGGATTGAACCGGCTCAGCATGTCTCATTTGGCGACAGCGCCTTTGGCAGTTGAAACCTTGCTGCCCGCCTGTGCCCAAGGGGCCGTTGGGGTGACCATCGCCAGCGCACGATCCGATCTGGCGGAGATGTTTGCCCCCCTGAATCACGCCGAAAGCCAACTCCGGGTTCAGGCAGAGCGTGCCTTCCTGGATGTATTGGATGGCAGTTGCCATACCCCCATTGCCGGTCTTGCCGAAATCAGTGGGTCGGATATTCGCTTTCGCGGCTTGGTCGCCAGAGAGGATGGCGCGCGTTTGTTGACAGTGGAGCGGTCTGGTCCGGTGGCGCAGGCTGTCGCTCTGGCGCAGGAGGCTGGGCATGCGCTGCTGAAAGAGATGGGTGATGGTTTCTTCGACTGATCCTGAAGGTGCACAGGTCAAACGACCCATGATCCTGATCACCAGGCCGGTTGAAGATGCCGCAGGATTGGTCGACGCCTTGCGAACCGAAGGGTTCGATGCTCTGGTCGAACCGATGCTGCGGATCGAACCTTTAGAGGATGTCACGGTTGATCTGTCTGATTGCCGGGCGATATTGTTTACGTCGGCCAATGGGGTGAGGGCCTTTGCCAGGGCCAGTGCCGTGCGCGATTTGCCAGTCGTGACCGTTGGCCCTGCCAGCGCGCAAGCCGCGACAGAGGCTGGATTTGAGGATATTGAGGCGTCTGGTGGCGATGTTCAGGCCTTAGTTGAGACCGTGCAAGGCCGGTTTCCAGTTGAGGGCGGCGCCTTTTTTCACGCGGCCGGATCTGTCACCGCGGGTGATTTAAAAGGGGATTTGGAGGCGCTGGGCTATCGTGTAAAACGCGTTGCCCTGTATCGGTCGGTCAAGATTCAACAGTTCAGTGATGCCTGCCGCGCTGCCCTGGATACAAACAGAATTGCAGGCGTGACATTTTTTTCTCCCCGAACGGCGGAGTCGTTTGTTACTGTACTTCAAGGCGAAGGACGGGCACCCTGTGCGCGTACGGTTTGGGCGCTGTGTCTGAGTGATGCGGTAGCGCGGGCTGCGGAACGAGTAGAATGGTTGGGAATCAGGCGGGCGGCGACCCCGGATACGCCAGCTCTGATTGCGGAG
>JARGPE010000276.1 GCA_029212835.1 Alphaproteobacteria bacterium
CGGCCTCGTTTTTGGTGGGGCACTCGCCTTTTATTTCTGGCAGATGCGTGACTTGAAACGCGAGAAGGACAAACGAGACAATCAAGACCAGGACCGCAAATAGAGTCAGTCTCCTTTTGAATTGCCTGTGACTAAAGCCACCAAACTCCAACATCTGACTCAATGCGAGGTCCTTTTCCTGCCTCATGGGCAGGAATAATGGGCCAGCGCCAAGTTTGTTCTGGGGAAGGCAAACCGGCAGACTGAGCGATATCCTCTTGCAATAACACAGCCCCCTTCATATCCAGCGTCCACCGCACGGCATCCGCGATCAGCAGGGTGGGGCCCTTATGGTCGCGAAGGGATTGAACATGCCTGTGCACTATCCTTTGGTTCAGCGCGGTATCATCGCTCCATCGGTTTGGGATCAGCGGCAATTGAGACAGAAGGTTGACCGAGACGATCAGTCCAGGACCGTCAAAATCAGCCAGCGGCGTTTCTGATGCCAGTTTCCCAGAATGCAGTGCCACTGCGCTGCCTTCTACATCCATACACAGATAGCGTACATTCTTGGGTAATCTGATGCCCCGCAGACGCACCGCATCGATCAGGGTCAGGCGATCGGTCAGATGGGACAATTCATCGACCGGAACATCCAGACACAGACCCGCCCCTAAAATGGTGATCTCTGGCAAAGGCCCATAGGCATGCGCAGCGGACAGAATAGCGGCCTTGGTATTGGCTTGGTGCGGTTGCCAATCTGCCCGGCAGCGACGGGCGCGGTGGCGGATGGCGATGGCCTCGGTGAGATATCCCATATCCCGTGCCCATCTTGGACAGGGGGTGGTGAGATATTCCAGCGCTTCCAGGATCATTGCTTAGGGGGCCGACCATTCGATCAGAATGATGAATCCAGCGAAGAGAAAGAACATGACATTCATGATTCTCTTCTGCCATTCGATGTATTTCAGACCTTCTTCGGTATAATACTGGTCTTTCTTTTTAAACATCGCATCCTTGTGTCCAAAGCGCGGAATTCCGGGCTTTAGATGACGCCATGCATAGAATTGCAGCACAAAGCCTGCAACACAGCACAGCGCCAACAGGATAATGAGGAGGATTTGTATGTAATAGGCCCAGCTGCCGTCGGGTGCCATAATCTGCCGATCCTCTAACGGTTCGCGCCAGGCACCCAGAGAATATCGGCCTTGCCGCCGTCATTCTCATGCCGACCCAAAACAAATAGCAGATCAGAAAGGCGGTTCAGATACTTCACTGCCTCCACATTCACTTCCTCAACTTTGGAAAGCGCAACGACCAAGCGTTCCGCGCGCCGGGTTACGGTGCGGGCTAAATGGAAATAGGCTGCCGCAGGCGTACCGCCCGGCAGGATGAAACTTTTCAAGGTTTCCAAAGACTCATTATAGGTATCAATCGCGTCTTCCAATGCCTTTACCTGGCTGGCCTGGATGCGCAAAGCCCCTGCGCGGCGCTCATCGCCTTCCGGCGTGCACAGGTCGGCCCCCAGATCGAACAGATCATTTTGGACCCGACTTAACAGTGCGTCGACATTATCCGTTGTATGCTGCCTGACCAGTCCAATGGTCGCATTTGCCTCATCGACGGTGCCATAGGCTTCAACCCGCAGATCATGTTTATCGCGTCTGGATCCATCGCCCAGCGAAGTCTGGCCCGCGTCACCGCCACGGGTATAGATTTTCGACAGGGTGACCATTGATCGTTAACTACCGCTGGCGCGCAGGAGCATGATCGACACACCAAACATCACCAGCGCGAGGAATTGCGCCACGATGCGGTATCGCATCAAACGATTGCCCCATTTCTGATTGAATTCCCCGCCACGGGCCATGCCAATGATCCCGACGAATAAGATCCCCACCGTGACCAGCATGGCGACGACCATCATTATGATTGCTAGTATTGTCATAGACCCTATGTAGCGCGTCTATCGCGCCTCGAAAAGATCGAAACTGGGGACGCGACGAAACGTCCCTGCTTGAAAAGTTTGAGCCTAGGCGGATTTCTTCAAGGCGGGCTTTGACGGATGAACGGCAATGCTGACACCTTCACCAGTCCAGGCACCGGGCCAAACCTCGGGCTGGGTGGCTCGCAATTTCCGAACGATCCCGACAGGGATATCCTTGGCATGTAGCCGTGGACCTAATGGATCGCCGGCTTCGGCTTCATGGAAGGGGCCGATCTCAGCAAATCGACCGGTGAAGCCCAATTCCGCCTCGCAAGGCTGGTACACCGCCGCGCCGGAGACATTTTCGCGTCCCTCGCCCAGCGGGGTAGCCCCAATGCATCCCACCACGGCAACGGTGGTGAACAATTCCACCGCGCGGGCCTTGGCACAGCTAAATACACGGGAATAGCCAGACATCTTTTCTGTCATCGACGGGCAGATGATCAAATCCAGATCCGGTGCTGCCTTGGCCAGCAGGGCAGACAAGGTTGGCAGTTCGATATCCAGACAGATGATGATCGCACAGCGCAGACCATTCCATTCAAAGACCTGCATTTGCTTGGCTGGTACGATGCCCCAACTGTCGATAGCCTTTTCGGACGGTGTCATACACAGTTTAGGCTGAACGAAGGGGGTGCTGCCCCCAACAGTGAACAGATGTGCGCCGTTGTTGAAACGTCCGGCCCCGTCTGAAATCGGCCAGGACCCGGCCATAATATCCAGCTTGTGCTTGTTTACCAGGGCCTGAATGCCAGGAATGATCATCTTGGCGGCCTCTGCCATGGCGGCAGGTTCCTTGGTGACGTCGATATCGGGTCCACAATAGGTCAACCATTGTTCGGAAACATATTCCGGCGCGACCAGCATGTCGCTGCCCGCCGCCTTGGCCTCTGCGGCAACGGTGTCGAGCGCGTTCAGCCAATCTTGAGGGCCTTTCAGAGGCTGCGCCAGACTGGTTGCCCAAAGGGTAATCGATACCGTATCGGTCATCGTCTTCACCTTCCGTTTAGAGCCACATTCAGGTGGCGGTCAGTCCATCGCGGATCGCGATGACTGCGTTAAGGCTATCAAGCCCGAAGCTATGGATCAAATAATCCGGCCAGGTCGACAATTTGACCGCCAGGAAGTCTGCTTCTGGATCGATATAGATCAACTGACCAAAAACGCCACGGGCCATATAGTCGCCGCGATCTACATCATGCACCCACCATTGGCGGCGATAGGCCCCATTGGGGGAGGTGGCAAGATAGGGGGCATTAAATTTGACGGCTTCCCCCGTGCGGCAGGAGTCTACCCAAACCTTGGGTACAATCTGATGATCGCCGACACGGCCGCCTTCCAGCATCATCAGGCCAAAGCGTGTGAAATCTCTTAACGTGGCATTGAACCCACCATCCGCCAGGGCTGTTCCGGCATGATCGACGGTAAAATAGCCATCCCGTTCAGCACCGATTTTCGACCAAATGCGGTCTGACAGCAGTTTTGACAGACTATTGCCTGCCTCCCGCTCCATAACCCAGGCCAGCATATCGGTTTCAATGGACCGGTATTCAAAACGCTCCCCATGAGGGCGCTCTTTTTGCAGGGTCTGAATCACCTCGCGGATGGTTGGCACAGGTTCGCCTGGATGCGGCGGGCGCCAGCCACTGGCAATGTCGATCCGGGTCATGTCGGAATTTGGCAGGCCGTAATCTTCGACGAAACGAACGCCGGTCTGCATGTCCAAAACCTGGGCCAGCGTCGCATCGGCATAGCCACAATAAGCCAGTTCCGGAATACGATCGACCAGCGGCGCGTCCATATCCAGCTTGCCCTCGCCGTGCAGCACTCCTGCCAGGGTTCCGACCAGAGACTTTGACACTGACTGCGCCAGATGCGTGCTGCGCGGCGTCATGTCGTGGAAATATTGTTCCGTGATGACTTTGCCACGATGCATGACCAGGAAGCCGTCTGTATAGGTTTCCGTCAAATTCTGTTTAACGGTCTTATTGGTCCCATCCAGCGCGGCAAACTTGATCGTCGATACGTCCTGCAGGTCTGCGGGCAATTCCCGAACCGGGCCGGGTCCGCGATCAACATCTGCGGTTGGCAAGAGCGCGCGCACATTATGAAAAGACAATCTATTAAAAGGGGGGAGGTCCCAATTACTGGCCGTGGGTCGCTTTTCAGGGAGTGGTGGTAAGCCCTGCAAAGCGACC
>JARGPE010000022.1 GCA_029212835.1 Alphaproteobacteria bacterium
TGCCGCCGCGCGAACGTTCCCAGGTAATTTCCTGTTCTCAACCGGCCCGAATACGCAAGGGGGCGGTAATCGCAGAACACGAGGCCATTACGACGTTCCAATGCGCGATTGCACTATTGCCCTGGATAACAAAGTCATCATCGAGAATGGTAAGATTGTTGATCCGAAGATGATTGTGGAACGCGTTAAGATCGTGTGATGTTTCCCAGGTTCCCAAAAGGATCAGACTATGCAGATTGAACAATCATTTACCGTTGATGCCCCCCGTTCACGGGTCTGGACTCTGATCCGGGATCCAGAGCAGATGATCGCCTGTGTACCAGGATGTGAATCCATTGAGGAAACAGGTCCAGACACCTACAGGGCGGCGGTTACGGTGTCTGTTGGTCCGATCAAGGCGCGGTTCAGTATGGCCATCGCCGTCATCGAAGAAACGGTGATGGAATATGTCCGAACCGAGTCGAAAGGTGAAGAAGGGTCCCGTGCCAGCATCGTTCAGGCAATCAGCGATATGCGCCTGACCGACATGCCAGAAGGCGGCACGGAGATCCATTATTCCTCAACCGTTGAAATAAGTGGTCGTTTGGGTCGCTACGGGGCCGGCATGATGAAAAAAATCGCCACACGATTGGCGGCTAAGTTTGAAGAATCTTTCCGTGCGCTGGCCGAAAAACAGGAAGAAGTGTGCTGACATCTATGACCAAAACAGATTTCCAGAAGCCAAAAACTGTTGAAGAGGCCGTCACCCTGCTTAAAGAAGCCGGTGACGATGCCCGCCCGATTTCTGGGGGGGCAACATTGGTCGCACTGATGAATGCAAGGCTGGTCCAACCCTCTCGGTTGGTCAGCCTTTCTGCTATCGATGAACTGACTCAATGCACCTATCAATCAGACGGGTCTGTGCGCATCGGTGCCATGCGCCGTCATCGGCAAACCGCCTTTGAAAGTAATCTGAAGGCCGCTCATCAGGTCGTCTCCGGTGCCGCCTCCCAGATCGCCAATCCCCCTGTGCGCAATATGGGCACAATTGGTGGATCGATTTCGTTTGCAGACCCTGCCGCAGACTACCCTCCCTCTCTGGTTGCCGCGAATGCGGAAATTGAGATCGCAGGCCCCGAAGGGCGTCGCCGTATTCCGGCGGAGGAGTTCTTTTTAGGTTGGTACGAAACCGCGTTGGAACCCGGCGAAATTGTCACCGCAGTCATTCTGCCCCCAGTATCAGAAAGCTCCGTTGGTCAGTATGAAAAGCTCTGTCGCATTGCGGGCGACTTCGCCTTGGCCTCAGTCGCTGTGACCATAGATTTCAACGCAAGCAATACCGTCACCAGCCTGCGCCTTGCAGTCGGTGGCTGCGGTGGAGGACCAATCCGAGTAGAAGCGGCTGAACAAGCCCTGATCGGCACAAAACTAGAATTGGATGCTGTCGTCGATGCTGCCGAACTGGTCGTGGCGGAACTAGATCCGATTGACGATGTGCGCGGAAGTGCCGAATACCGGCTGAAAGTCGTCCCGCGCCTGCTACAGCGCGCCTTTAATAATCTTGTTGAGACCCGGGAGCCCGCCCAATGAGCCAACCCGTCACCCTGACCGTAAATGGCAAAACCAGCGACGTAAGCTGTGGAGCCACAACAACCCTGCTGACCGTTCTGCGCGATACCTTGGCGCTGACGGGCAGCAAGCGTGGCTGTAACCAAGGCGTCTGCGGCGCCTGTACAGTGCTGGTCGATGGCGCACCGATGCGATCCTGCCTGACTCTGGCTGCCAATATTGAAGGCCAGAATATTACCACCATCGAAGGATTGCCTGAAGGCGGCGACTTGAAGCCAATCCAGCAGGCCATTATCGATTCCGATGCCGTTCAATGCGGCTTTTGCACGTCAGGCATGATTCTGACCGCCCATGAATTCCTGCAGCGCAACAGCAATCCATCAATTGATGAAATACGCACAGCGCTGTCTGGTAATATCTGTCGGTGCTCTGGCTATCGCAAAATTGTGGATGCTGTCGCCCTGGCCGCGTCACGGGGAGGTGCATGATGGACGGTATCGATATGCAAGGTGTCGGCAGCAGCCCTCACCGACTGGAAATCATGGAAAAAGTAACAGGATCAGCAGAATATATCGCTGATCTGTCGCGCCCAAATATGCTGCATGCGGCAATAACACAAAGCACCGTCGCCCACGCAAAAATCCTGGGCTATGATATTTCCGATGCTATGGCTGTTCCCGGTGTCGTTTGCGTGCTGACCGGGGAGGATTTCCCCGACGGTCGCATGGGGGCCTTCATCAAGGACGAACACGCCATTGCCAAGGACAAAATCCGCTATTTCGGTGAACCTGTGGCCGTTGTTGCCGCAGAAACTGAGGCCATTGCCCGTGAGGCCGCCAAACGCGTCATCGTTAAATACGAAGAACTGCCTGCCATCCTGTCCCCGGAAGAAGGATTGGCCGAGGGCGCTGCTATAATCCATGAAGACCTGGACAGCTATATCAAAGTCTTTCCGGCGATCAGCTCTGGCAATATGGCGTCCTATACAGAATTAAATGAGGGTGATCTGGAAGCAGGCTTCGCCGAAGCGGATCTGGTTGTTGAAGGGACCTATGACACCGCGCCTCAAGCTCATTTGGCAATTGAACCCTGCGGTGCGCTTGCCGATATCGACAAACAGGGTCGCGTTACCCTGTGGTCAGCCAATCAGTCGGTGTTTCGGGTACAGGCGAATGTCTGTGAAAGCCTGATGATGCCCATGGGTAAGTTGCGTTGCCTGACACCGCGTGTCGGTGGTGGTTTTGGCAACAAGATGGAACCCCATATCCAACCGCTGGTCGTACGCATGACCCAGGCGACTAAACGCCCGGTGAAGATGATCCTGAACCGGGAAGAAGATTTTGAATGCGTCCGCGCCCGCCATCCCTTCAAGGTGCGTTGTAAGACCGGCGTCAAGAAGGACGGCACCATCACCGCCCGTGAAGTCGAAGTCTTGCTGGATTGTGGTGCCTTTGGCGACGACAGCCCTGGCGTGCTGGGTTATAGCCTTCTGATGAGCCTTGGCCCGTATCGCATTCCCAATTCAAAGGCTTCAGGCAAGTTGGTCTATACCAACAAGCTGCGCTTTGGCGCGTTCCGTGGATTTGGTAATCCGCAAGTCGCCTTTGCCGGTGAAACCCAATTGGACCAGATTGCAGAAAAACTGGGCATGGACCCGCTGGACTTGCGCCAGAAAAATCTGATCCAGCCCGGAGATGTCTGGTTCGGCGGCGGTCAGGTCGCGTCCAACGGGTTACAGGAATGCGTCGACAAAGCCCGCGCGGCCTCGGATTGGGACAACCGCAAATCCCGCACCGCACCCAAGGGTAAGCGGCGCGGAACCGGCGTTGCCCTGTCAGCCCATATTTCCGGCCTATTGGGGACCGGTGCCATTATTCGTGTATTTGAAGATGGCAGCGTCGCCCTGAATACCGGTGCGGTTGATATTGGTCAGGGCTCTGATACCGTGCTGAGCCAGATGTGTGCCGAGGCCCTGAAAATCCCTCTGGAAAAGGTCAGTCTTGCAAGCCCGGACACTGATGGATCTCCCTATAACTGGGGCACTACGGCCAGCCGCGTTACCTATACGACAGGACGTGCCGTCGTTGGGGCAGCGGCGGAGGTTGAGAAGCAACTGAAAGAACATGCCGCGCAAATGCTGGAATGTTCCGAAATGGATTTGGAACTGCGGCCGGGCGGCATTGTCGGAGTCTCCGGCTCTGACAAAGAAGTGTCCTTCCACCAAATCTCGCTGCGGGCCCATTGGGCGGCAGGCGGCCCCATTGTCGGTCACCACACCTGGGTCTTTAACCAGCCCACCATAGATCCCAAACGCGCCGTCTGTAGCGGCATTCCCTTCCCCCAGGTTGGCGTATTCAGCTTTGGTTGCCTGATCGTCGATACATTGACGGATGAAGCCAGCGGCAAGACCGAAGTTGCCGAAGCCTGGTCTGCCGTCGATGTGGGTAAGGCGATTAACCCCTCCTCCGTTGAGGGTCAGATTGTCGGGGGCTTTGTTCAAGGCATGGGCTTTGCCCTGACCGAGGAAATGGTCTGGGATGGCCCCAAATTAGCCAATCCAACCCTGTTAGACTACAAGGTCCCAACCACGCTGGATACCCCCTATAATATCCATTCAATCATTGTTGAGGCCGCTGAACCTGATGGACCTTTCGGGGCAAAAGGGGCTGGTGAAATCGGTCTGGTGGCAGTACCCGCCGCCATCGCGAACGCCATTGCAGATGCCATTGGTGGACATGTTCACAGCCTTCCCATGAAGCCTGAAAAAGTCCTTAATAAAATGTTGGAAATCGAAGATGCGACCTGAAGACTATCCACCGCAGGAACCATTCAGCGAATTGGGTGCCCGCCATCAGAAGGAAATCGCCTCTCGTATCGCTGATATTGAGGGCGAGAACTTCATCATTGGGGAAAATCCTTATCAATCCGTCGTTGTTTATCCCGCAGACGAGCCCACGGGCGAAGTGATCTGCCTGATGCATGGTGGCGGATGGACCAATGGCTATAAGGAATGGATGGCCTTAATGGCACCGGGGCTCAATAGTCGCGGCATCACAGCCGTTTCCTTTGGCTATCGACTGGCCCCTCAGCATGTTTATCCGGCTTGTTTTAACGATTGTGCTGATGCTGTCGCCTGGGTGTATAAATCCATTACCAAATGGGGTGGCGACCCGGACAAGATATTCGTCAGTGGGCATTCCGCCGGGGGCCATATTGCCGCATTACTGGCGCTGAAAACCGATTGGCAAGGCCCCCGCGGCCTGCCCGCAGATGTGATTAAAGGCGCACTGCCGATTTCTGGAACCTTTCAGTTTGGCCCAGAATCCGGCTTATCGATGCGCCCGCGTTTTCTGGGTGATCCTGCTGCAAATGCTGAGGTTGATGCATCGCCTCAGACCCATTTGCGCGGCGATGCCCCTCCCTTTCACGTGTCCTATGGCACTAAAGATTTCCCGCATCTAATAAAACAATCAGAGAAATTTGCGGCGGATCTGGCGGCAATTGGCGGCACAGTGGAAACACTGGCACTGCAAGAATGTGATCATCTGGGCGCCAGTTACGCGGCTGGGGAAAAAGACGGACAATGGGTAAAGTCCGCAGTGAGTTTTATGCGTATGGGGAAGTAACAGGCTTTTGCGAATTTTCGCGGGCCTGAAAACCTAAGCCAAAAGGCTTAAGATGGGAGATGAAGGAATGTTGAAAAAGATTGCACAGGGACTAGCATTGGCAGCGGCGCTGTCATTGCCAACAGCCGTACAGGCTGCCGATACACTAAAAATCGGCTATTCCATTGCTAAAACAGGATTGTTTTCGCAGGCAGCACCATCGCAGGTGAATGCCTATGATCTGTGGGCGGAACAAGTGAATGCTGCCGGTGGCCTGGATGTCGCCGGGGTAAAGCATCCAATCGAACTGGTCTGGTACGACGATGAATCCGATCCCGTCAAATCCGCCCAGATTTATGAACGTCTGATCAGTGACGATAAGGTCGACCTGCTGCTGGCCCCATGGGGTACACCACACCACCTGAACGTGGCTGGTGTCGTTGAACAGCATGGCTTCCCGATGGTCGGCAACACCGCTGGTTCCGTTGCCATTCGGGAGGTTGAGCCGGGTAACATCTGGTTCCCAACCGCTGTTCTGCCAGACCGCATCGGTCCTGCATTGGCCGATATGTTAGCCGCACATGGGGTGAAATCTGTTTCGATCATCGCCAATGTCCTGCCTTTCAGTCAGGAAAACCTGCAATTTCTGGTGCCCGCGCTGGAGAAGGCAAATATCGAAATCAAGATGAATGAAAGCTATCCGCCGGATATCAAGGACATGACCCCGCTGTTGACGCAGATGAAATCTGCCGATGCCGATGCGGTGATCGCCCTGACCTATCCGTCAGACGCGTTTCTGTATACCGGCCAAGCGAAAGAACTTGGCATCAAAACCCCCTATCAGTTCCTGCTGATTGGCCCGACGATTGCTGCCTATAAGGACGCCTTCGGCCCTGTTGCCGACGGGATCATCACGCTGGGTCATTGGACTCCTAAACAAAAAGACTGGCCACGGGCTCAGCCATTCTTTGATGCCTATGTTGCGAAATATGGCAGCGCCCCAGACTATCTGGACTCCGCGCTGGCCTATATGTCCTGCGAAATTCTGCAGCAGGCTGTCGCAAAAGCTGGCCTGGACCATGACAAGCTGCGTGAAGTCATCTCCAACGATACCTTCGACACCATCAATGGTCCGGTGAAGTTCAAGGGTGTGGAAAACATCATCACGCCCAGCGCCTTTCTACAGATTCAAAAGGGCGACATGGAACTTGTTTGGCCAAAATCAATCGCTACGGCTGATCTGATCAAACGCTAAAGTCCTGCACTCCCCAACGGTGCGCCGTGCACCGTTGGGGTCTGTGACTCGCCTCATACTGGAAAGTCCCCAGATGGAGAGCCTCCTTTCAGGCCAATTACTATTCGCCGCCCTGGTCCTGGGCGGACTTTATGCTTTGATTGCTTTGGGCTTAAACCTTGTTTATGGCACCATGCGGTTGCTGAACATTGCCCATGGTGATTTGTTGATGATCGGCGGATATGGTGCCTTCTGGTGCTTCACGCTGACCGGCATTTCGCCTCTGTTAGGCCTGCCTATAATCGCTGCTATTACCGCAGGCATTGGGATTGCCCTGTACTTTCTGTTGTTTCGAAACCAACTATCATCTGGCAAGCCGATCCCCCAGATTGAAGCAAATTCCCTGCTATTGTTTTTTGGTGTTTCTGTCGTCACCCAGAATGTAATCGCGCTCGCCTTCAGTGCGACCCCCCGCGCCTATCGCTATCTGGATGATGTATATCACATCGGGCAGGTCGCGATGACCGGTAACCGGATCGCCACTCTGTTGATTTCCCTGGCCTGCTTAATTTCCATAATTCTGATTTTGAACCGCACGATGTTTGGCATGTCGATCAAGGCCCTGATTCAAAACCGTGACGCCGCCCGCGTGGTTGGCATCAATGTGGAACGGGTGCAACTGACCAGTATCGCCTTAGGCTTTGGTGTTGCCAGTGTTGCGGGCGGGCTGGTCAGCATGGCCGAACAAATCTCCCCCTTTATGGGGTTCCCCTTCACCATTGCCAGTTTCGTTGTGATCATCATGGGGGGGCTGGGCAATGTCTTTGGTGGCATTCTGGCAGGGTTCCTGCTGGCCTTTATTGAGATTTATGCCGTTGCCCTGACATCGGCCAATATGCGTTCCATCCTGCTCTATGGCATCTTCGTTGCCGTATTGATCCTTCGGCCTCAGGGCCTGCTGGGCAAGGCGCGTCAATCATGACGAAAGCATCCATGACCCACACGCCAATTCCTGCAATTGCCGCCACATTGATCGGGGCCATCCTTATTGTCAGCCTCAGTATCTTCATGGGATCCTATTGGACCGTCGTTGCGCTGAACCTGTTCATGTGGATTGCCCTGACACAGAGCTGGAGCCTGTTCAGCGGCATGACCGGCTATATCTCACTGGGGCATGTCGTTGCCTATGGCATCGGGGCCTATCTGGTCGCCACCACATTTAAGATAATCCCGCTATGGCTCTCCATCCCCCTGGGTGGCTTGGCAGCTGGCGTCTTTGCGTTAATCGTTGCCATCCCTGTGCTGCGGGTGCGCGGGCCCTATTTCGTCATCCTGACCTTTGGGCTGGCGGAATTGGTAAAATTCATCTTGTTGTATACCGAAACCACATTCGGCAAATCCAGCCGCCTGCTCTTTGGTGCGCCAAAAACAGAAACCCTACTGTACTGGGTCGCCGCCTTGGCCGTCGTTGCGACCCTGATCACCTATTTCGTTGGCCGCTCCCGCTTTGGAAAAGGCTTGGCTGCTGTTCGAGAAGACGAGACCGCCGCAGAGACGGTCGGAGTCCCCGTAACGCGCCTGAAAGTCCTGGCTTTCGCAGCCTCTGCTGTTATTCCTGGCATGGTTGGTGGATTGATGACGATGCGGTCCACCTATTTTGATGTGCTACAAGTCTTCAATCCAACGATTTCCTTCTCCATCGTCACCATGGCGATCATCGGTGGTGCTGGCGATGCCCGTGGCCCCATCCTGGGCGCTCTCTTCATGCTTGGCCTCGCGGAGTTATTGTGGAGCACCGCGCCACAGCTTTATTTCATCCTGCTGGGTCTGTTCCTGATCGGCTTTGTCCTATTTGCGCCCAATGGCATGATCGGCCTGATCAAACGGCGCAAACGCTCCTCAGCGGGGGTGGCATCATGAGCCTGCTGTCGATCAAATCTCTCAGCAAGAATTTCGGTGGCCTGCAGGCCCTGAACGAAATTTCTCTGGAGGTGCAGGAGGGCAGCGTCCATGGCCTGATGGGCGCGAATGGGGCGGGTAAGACAACCCTGTTCAGCATCATTGCCGGCAATCAGCGCGCCTCGTCTGGCAGCATCCTGTTTGCAGGCCACCCGATAGATGGCCTGCGCCCGGATCAAGTCTGTCGGCGCGGCATATCCCGGACCTTCCAGATTGTCCGGCCCTTTGCCGGTCTCTCCGTGCGCGAGAATGTCGAGATCGCTATTCTGTATGGGCGCGAAGCCCCCCCTAAAGTGTCTGAAGCCGCTGCTTTGGCGCAGGAGATCCTGACCGATATCGGCCTGGACGCTTCAGCGGATCAACCCGCCGGGTCCTTGACCCTGTCTGGGCGCAAACGGCTGGAAGTAGCCCGGGCCCTTGGCACTGAACCGCGCCTGTTGATGCTGGACGAGGTTATGGCGGGCCTGACCCCTGTGGAAGTCACCGACATGATCGTCAGTCTGCGCCGGGTGAAAGAGAGCCACGGGCTGACCATCCTGATCATCGAACATGTCATGAGTGCGCTGACCGATATGTCTGACACCATCACCGTGCTTCATCATGGCGAAAAGATTGCCCAGGGAACACCTCAGCAGATCGCCGACAATGCGGCGGTTCAGGAAGCTTATTTTGGTGTTGCTGAGCCCCTGGAGGTATCCGCATGAGCCCGTCCCTTCTCATCACAGATCTGACCGCTGGCTATGGCGAGGTGCAAGTCCTGAAAGGCGTCTCGTTGAGTGCTCGATCTCAAGGCGTCACAGCAGTCATTGGGTCCAATGGAGCAGGCAAGAGCACCCTGATGCGCCGTCTGGCTGGCCTGCTGGCCCCGACAGGCGGGCAGATTGAATTTGAGGGTCAGGACATCAGCCGACTGGCCAGCCACGATCTGGTTTCCCGTGGCGTCGTCCTGGTGCCGGAAGGCCGGTTGATCTTCTCTGACATGACGGTTCTGGAGAATCTGACAATCGGCGCGGTCAATCCCCGTGCTCGGGCGGATCGGGACACCAAACTGGAAACCGTCTTCGACTTCTTCCCCCGCCTGAAGGAACGCCGCAGCCAGTTGGGCGGCACCTTGTCTGGCGGCGAACAGCAAATGCTGGCCCTGGGACGGGGCCTGATGGCGAATCCAAAACTGCTGCTGCTGGATGAGCCCACATTGGGCCTGGCCCCTGGAATCGCCAAACAGATCTTCCAGATCATCCCCGGACTCGTCAAACTGGGCCTCAGCGTCATCCTGGCCGAACAGGATGTCCATAAGACGCTGGCCATCGCCGACTATGTCTATGTCCTGGAAAACGGCAGCATCGGTGCAGAAGGCCTCAGCGCCGACCTGCAAAACGACCAACGCATCAAGGATGCCTATCTGGGCGCCTAAGTCCCATTGCCTTCACGGCCTTCCATTCATCTCAATTTGGGAGAAAACTGGAGCGGTCGAAATGCTTATGAAAGCTACCTTTTGCCTGATGGGTCAATGATCCGCTCCTATTGTCTCTACAATAGAACCAGATGGACTGATTAACATAGTTATCTCTCCAAACATAAGCGTGGTTTGCGTTGCCAACCCGGTGCTGAGGTCGAGCGATCGGCTCAATCCTCTCACCTGGTTCTTAAATCAAGCCATTTTCACCCTTAACATCGGATGCATCCAGGCCACCTAACCTTGCATGCAACCGACCCCGGGTCGCAAATGCCCAGATAATGATCAGTTCGTCAGCATTAGGACCATCATTAAACTGTGCCGTAACTGAGTCATAATGAGACCGCACATAGAGGGCATCCTTATGCGCCAATGGAATATCAATCGTCGTTCCAACACCGCCACGCTTTCCAGTGGACGGCACCCAGGATTTACCACCCCCAACGCCTTCTCGCACGGGATTGGCTGCAGGGCTGGTCAGGAAGGCATTCCCATGTTCATACTCCCCCAAACTGCCAACCAGGCAGGCCTTCCCATAGCTCTGGATTTCATAGCCCTGCGAGGCTTCCTGGATACGCCGCGCAAATTCTTGACCTAAATCAGGTGATGCATTGATGACAGGAGAGAGGTCTTCAACAAATTCACCGGCGAATGGATTGTTGAGGCACGCTGCAAGGACATATTTACGAACAGGGTCGCCATCCGCGAGTGCTCCAGTTTCATTGGCGAGGGTATCTTCGATCTGAAGGTACCATTTGCGAATATGATAGGCTGAGAAGTTCGGCGTTTTCATGGAAAGAGTATATCCTTCTGTAAGTCAGGCGTTCCTCCCTCTATCGAGGGGATTACGTTTGCCTGGTTTTATTCGTCAGATTTAACGTGAGAGTTACGTCGGATCGTCATGACAGAGAGATCAGATCTACGTCATGCCATGCGTCACCGGATTCAATTCAAGCGATAGATTGGGGATGGGCCTTCACATCCGCGACATAGGGGGTCCAGGCAACGGCGGTGATTTCACTAAAGTCTCGCCAATCCTTGAACCAGCTCTTTCCACCATCTACAGACCTCAAGAGGTGGCCATACTTTGTCCCTGCGAATAGAAGATTTTGATCGCTGGCATGAGCACCAAAACCCCAAACGGTTGAATTGGGTGCGGTATGCAGAGTCGCTGGAACCCAGCTATTCCCTCGATCCACAGACCGGTAAATCTTGGTGCGGGTACCTGGCGTACCATCCCCAACAGCGACCAACATTGCGTTACCATCGGGGTCTAGCAACTGAACTGTTCGCGTATAATAAAGATTATCAAACCGGTCCTTGGATGCCTGACCATTCCAGGTTTTACCGTCATCGGTGCTTTCCCAAATGGAATTGACCGTCACGACAAAATACTGAGTAGGTGCGTCGTCTGTGGCACAGGCGATTGCAATACTATGTATGTCAGAATTGCTAATGCCGCTTTCAGGCGTATCCACCCGGGACCAGGTTTCTCCAAAGTCCTTGCTGCGCCATGCGCCCCCCTCTTCAACACCAAACCAAACCTCGCCGTCCCGTTCAGGATGTGCACAAATTGTCAAAATGCGCGGACGATTCACCCCCTGACAAAACTCTGGCAATTCAACGCCCAGGTCTTTCCAAGATGCACCACCATCTTCAGAACGATACATTCTACCTCGGGAAGGTGCCCCGGTGCCGGCATAGACCACTTTAGGATCTGTTTTGTTATGCGCGATTGACCATACGGTCATGCCATCCATCGGCGACGTTACTTTTTCAAAATGAACGCCCCCGTCAGTGCTGAGGCACATACCAACATCAGCCCCGGCCAGGACACGAGATGGATCCAGAGGATCCACTGCCAAGCTACGAACAGTACCATCAAACTCAATGGCTTCCTTCAGGCCCAATCGATGCCATGATGCACCATCATCCGCGCTGCGTACGATTCCTTGCCCGGCTGTTGCAACAAGAATTGTACCATCCATAGTCAACCACTCCTCTTTCTTTGTATTTGCACTGCGGACTTCCAGTTCTTGTTACTGGCACGCTGAATCTTCATTGCTGCCTACGCTTCTATTTGCCCGGCAAGACCGTGAACACTTCTGAAAACAGTCTATAGTTGTTAAAAAGTAACACGAAACTGGTCGAGTTATGCCGCGCCAGACCTTGTTTGGCGATGCACGTTATATTATCAATATTATATTATTATGATAATTATGGAAAATAAAATTATAAATTTTTGAGGCCTTACCTACTCACTAAGGAACGAAAATATTCAATTTTTTCTCAATTATATGGTAAATAGCATTTCAATTCGCGACTAAGGAATAAGCTAACGGAAAATCATTTGATTTTCAAATTGTGATAATATAGAAATTTTATAGCATGAAACAAATTACCCACCCGGAGAGAAATTTATGACCCAATCGAATTCACGCAATGCAGACTTCAACATTGAGCCCCTTTTCTTAGATCGTTGGTCGCCCCGTGCATTTACCGGTGAAGCAATTGACCTTGAATCGTTGAAGACTTTATTTGAGGCAGCGCGTTGGGCACCTTCCGCTTTCAATTCGCAGCCATGGCGGATTCTATACGCTCAACGTGACAGCGCAGCCTGGTCAACCTTACTTGACCTGTTAATTGAGTTCAACCAAAGCTGGGCTAAAGATGCAGGCGCTCTGGCATTTTTTGTTTCTGATCCAAACTTCCGTCGGCCAGGAAGTGATACCGATACGGTTTCAGGTTCGGCATCTTTTGATACTGGCGCTGCATGGGCTTCGTTGGCACTTCAAGCGACGGCAATGTCACTATCGGTGCATGGTATGACAGGCTTCGACATGGAAAAGGCCCGCACTGCCCTGAACGTACCGAGCCATTGTAAGATTGAAGCAGCAGTTGCGATCGGTCGGAAAGGAGATGCCAAACAACTCCCTGAAGGGTTGGCCGCTATGGAATCCCCCAACAACCGGAAAGCACAATCGACCTTTACCTTCGAAGGTGGATTCCCCACAAAATAACGGACGTGCCTTCTAAAGTTTCAGGGGCAAACGTGCCCCTTTGTAACCAAACCCTTGAATCCCCTGCCGACAAACTAAGACCACTCGATCAACTGCGATCGAGTGGTCTATTTTTATTTCAAGATTTCTAACCTCATAAACACCGGGAGCTGCTTCGTTACGATTAGGGCCCCCCTCTATGAACGGGCCCTAGTACCTGTATGGGCGGAAGCTCCGTCGCTCAGTTCTTAGCTTTATAGTGAATCAGTAATGTCTGAGAACGGTTTCACTCGATCTCCCACAGACATCCCTTTCTGAACGGACGGACGTTTCGCCATCACATCGCCCCAACGGCGCAGATTAGGGAACAGTTTGGATTCTTCCAGCACTGATCTGCGAAAATGAAAAGTTGGATAGAGCAGAAAATCAGCAACCGATAGATCATCTGCAAAGAATTCATTTTCTGCCAACCATTTGTCTGCAACAGAGAGCGCATTGTTGAGTCGATTATCTAACCAAACAGCATTTTTCGCGCTCTTCTCCGGCATGGCGTTGTTGTGGTTGTAAATCCAGCTGCTCACGGGAATGATATCCGTCGCAATTTGCATAAACCAACGCATGGTGATCAGGCGCTGCATCGGATCCGTTGGGATCAAGCGACCCACCTTCTCCGCAGCATAGAGGATAATCGCACCAGATTGTGGAATGATCAGCTTTTGCGCCCCGATGCCATCGTGATCCACTATGACTGGGATTGCTTTGGCCGGATTGAGGGATTCAAAGAAAGGATGGTTCTGATCCCCTTCTGCAAGATTTATGCGGTAGGTCTGGTAGTCCAATTCGGCCTCTTCAAGGATGATAGAGGCACGAAATCCATTCGGTGTCAGATCGGTATAGAGATCAATCATCATACTGCTCCATTACTCGCTTAGGGCATTAACCGACCGCCATTGACGTGCAGTATTTGCCCCGTCACAAACCCTGCGGCTTCGCTGGCGATAAACAATAAGGGACCGATTACGTCAGCCGGTTCACACAACCGCCCCATGGGAACAACGGCACCCGCCGCTTTTGCATCGAACATGTCTTCTGGCTTTGAATCACTTTTCCCAAGGCCCGTTCCACCGATCATAAAGGGTGTCAGCATAGCGCTAGGCGCAATCGCATTCACCCGAATGCTCGGGGCGTTTTCCAGGGCCAATGCCCGGGTCAGACCGTTAAGACCTGACTTCGCAGCGATATAAGATCCATAGTTCTTCTGTGGACCATATGTCAGTGCAGAAGAAATAAAGGTGATCGACGCCCCCGGTCGATTGAGAAGCAATGGACGCGCCGCCCTGGCAACGATATGGGCTGCACGCAAATTCGCGTTGATAACCGCATCCCAACTGTCATCATCCACATCTGCCAACAGCTTCGGGGGCATTGGCGAAAAGCCGATCAGGAAATAGAGGTGATCCAGAAACTCCTTTGTCCGGGCAATCTCCGAAAAGGCAGCGTCCACCGACGCGCTGTTGCCAACATCCATGGCAATCACGTCCACGCCCTTGGGCAGTTCCTGGTCATCAATCGATGACTGACGATCAAGAACGATCGTCTCCAATCCGCAATCAACGGCAGCCTGGGTTAGATGTTTACCAAGCGCGCCACATCCCCCTGCAATCGCAACCCGGGACCCGGCCTTTGGCATAAAACTGGGTAATGAAGCATAGTGTGTCATGTGAGAATCATCCCTCCATCAATAACTAGGGCTGTCCCTGTTACAAAGCCCGCAACATCCGACGCCAGATAAGCGACGGACTCGGCGATCTCCCATGGATCTGCGATGCGCCCGACCAGTTCCTTCTCAATCAGAACTTTTCGTGCTGACTCAAAATCATCAAATGACTTGCTGACCGCATCGCGTACCAACTTCGTGTCAACAGTACCCGGACAAATGCAATTCACCCGGATTCCGTCTTTTGCAAAGCTTTGGGCAATGCCCTTGGTCAGGCTGATGACCGCCCCCTTCGATGCTGAATAGGCATCTCGGTTGGCGGCGGGGCGAAGGCCATTGACGGACGCCGTGTTGATAATAACGCCGCCTCCCTGGGCCTTCATCACGGGGATGACAGTTTTGGATCCAATGAATATTCCCTTCACATTGACATTCATCACATTGTCCCAAATGTCTTCATCCAGCGTTTCAACATTCCCAATTGCCGTTATTCCCGCATTGTTGTGCAGAATATCGATCCTGCCCCACTGAGAGACCACGGCCTCCACCAGATCGGTCATCGACTTCAAGCTTGTCACATCCGCGACATGAGCAATCGCGACACCACCGGACTCAGTTATCTGTTGGGCAATTGTTTTGAGAGTCTGGGCGTTGACATCTACCAAGCAGACCTGTGCGCCCTCGTTCGCGAAAAGAAGTGCCGTTGCTGCACCGATGCCGGATCCGGCACCGGTGACAACAACAACCCGTCCCTCGAAACGGTTACTCTTTGAGGTCATTTAAGCAGCGTCCAATGACCATCTTTCACAATCATCATGACCGCCGCACGGCCGTCCATGCCGTTGTGATTGTCAGGAGTCATGTTGAAAATCCCCTGAGTCCCGACAACATCTTTGGAATTCTCAATCGCATCTCTCAACGCGGCGCGAAACTCAGCCGTGCCGGGTTTGGCGGTCTTCAGTGCGACAGGAATTGCAGCCTGCAACAGAATGCCGCCATCATAGATGTTGGACCCAAAAGTGGATGGACGCTCACCATAGGTTTTTTCATAAAGCGCGATATAGTCCAATGCCACTTTCTTGATCGGATTATCATCGGCCAGTTCATTGACAACCTGCAATGGGCCAGCCGCCATCAAGGCACCCTCTGCTGCCTTCCCGCTCTGACGCGTGAATTCATCAGATGCTGCACCATTGGTTTGATAGATCGTGCCCTTGTAATTCCGCTCAACAAGCGACGTTTGAGCCAGAACGGAAGCCCCACAGCATGCGGCAACCAGAACAGCATCAGGCTTCTTCGCCATGATCTGAATCACCTGGGGCGTGACACTGGTATCGTTACGCAGGAAACGTTCTTCCGCAACGACCTCAATTCCAGCAGCCTTCGCAATCGGTTCCAGGGACGCAGCCCATTCTTCGCCCAAAGAGTCATTCAAACGAAGCAAGGCCAGGGTTTTGATGCCATTCTTAGCCATATTGTCGATTTCGATTTGCAGAATAAGCCGATTGGCCTGTGCCGTTTTAAATGTCCAATGGCGACGTTCATCGGCCGGATAAATCACTGCATCGGTGCCGACGGCAGCAAGCATCGGCGTCTTTGCTTCCGCAACGAAGTTCAGGACCGCCATCGCATTCGGTGACAGGGACGGGCCCAACAATGCATCAACATTATATTCAGAGATCAGCCGTTTGGCGTTGTTAACAGCCTCCGTCGGCTTCCCGCCATCATCCAGGATGATGTATTCAACTTTCTCACCACCAATTTCAGTCGGCAGAATCGCGGCCGAATTCTTCTGTGGTACACCGACAATCGCGGCAGGACCGGTACTTGAAACCATAACGCCGATTTTAACATCTGCCATGGCGCTCGTTACGCTGGCCAAACTTGCACCAGCGACCATGGTCGCAAGTGTGATTGCTTTTGTTAACTTGTTCATTGCCCTTAAAACCTCCTGTTAGATAAAATTTATAGAACCACTGCCAAAACACCCGACCGTCGGGTGAACACTAAGCCCCGTCGGATACCCCGAGATATGTTTCGATAACGCGACGATCACTTGACACTTCAGACGCGGTGCCATGGAAGGCCACGCATCCTGATTCCAGCACATATGCATTGTCGGCGATCCTCAGTGCCGCCGTTGCATTCTGCTCAACAAGGAGAATTGAAACCCCGGAATCTCTAAGGCGATCAATGATTGCGAATATCTCTGCAACCACCAAAGGCGCCAGTCCGAGGCTTGGCTCATCAAGCATTAGAAGAAGCGGCTTCGCCATCAATGCGCGACCAATCGCGAGCATCTGACGCTCACCACCGGATAGGGTTCCAGCCAATTGCTGGGATCTCTCCTTCAATCTTGGAAAGAGCACGTGAACTTGATTGAGCTCCTCTGAGAAATCCCGTTCCCCGTTCATATAGCGTTGATATGCTCCAAGGCGGAGATTCTCCTCCACACTCATTTCCGCAAACAATTCTCTGGTTTCCGGCACAAGCGCTAGGCGGCGGCTGACAAGATCAGCCACGCCCAAACCTTGTATGGGTTCATCCAAAAACCGCACACCACCAGTCGATGGTATAAGGCCCATCAAAGCGGAAAGCGTCGTTGTCTTTCCTGCGCCATTCGCGCCAATAATGGTCACAATCGATCCCTTGACGACTTCAAGTGAAAGATTGTCCACAGCCCTGGCAAGTCCGTAATCAACGGAAAGATTGTTCACAGCCAACAGTATATTGGACGTATTTGTCTTATCAGGCACCGAGATACGCCTCTCTTACCAAAGGATTTGATTGAACTTCGGAAGTGGTTCCTTCGGCGATTTTCTCACCGAAATTCATGACAACGACTCGGTCGGCCAGGCCCATTACGAACGCCATGTCATGTTCAACGACCAAGATCCCCATGCCTTCATCACGCAATTGCCGAAGCACTTCCGCCAAGGCTTGCTTTTCTTGATACCGAAGGCCTGCGGCCGGTTCATCGAGAAGCAATAGAGCCGGCTCTGCCGCAAGGGCTCTCGCAACCTCTACCAACCGCTGCTGCCCCAATGGCAATTCTGCGGCGGGCGTATCTGCTGTATCCTGCAGTCCAATCCGCACCAGACAATGATAGGCCATGTCCAGGGTGCGCTGCTCCTCCGCGCGATCAAGACGCAACAGGCTTTTCAGAATACCACTCTTGCCACGCCGATAGGCACCGATTGCTACATTCTCCAGGACCGACCTATCCGACAACAACTTGACGTGCTGAAAGGTCCGCATGACCCCCAATGCTGAAATGTCATGAGGGGACAAGCTGCTGACCGCGGTTTCACGAATGAGCACATCACCGGTATTGGCCTGGGAAATTCCGGAGACCGCATTGAAGAGAGTCGATTTCCCCGCACCATTTGGTCCGATCAATGCGACGACCTCCCCAGCCTTCACCTGAAAGGACACATTGTTTAGTGCCTTCAAGCCACCAAAGCTCTTGCTGATGTTGCATATATCCAGCAGCACCGTCCCTTTCGGAACAGACTCTTGATGGGAATGATCCAGTGGCTTCCCAGACGCGCGGGCCAGCTTTTGGCTTGGCAACAGCCCCACGAAGAACTGTGCGATCCCCCCGCGTGTAAATTGGAAGACTAGAACAATGACGGCACCGAACAAGATTTGTTCAAAATCACCAAATCGGCCAAGCGACGTCCAGGTGAAGAAGGCCTGGAATGATTTATTCAGGACTTCGACCAGGGAGGATCCCAACAGGGCACCTGCCAGATGGTGTTCACCACCGACAACCGCCATGAAGAGATATTTTGCGCCGGCAAGAAGAGAGAACGATTCTGGGCTAACGAACCGCTGCAACTGCATGTAGAACCATCCGGACACGCAGGCCATTAGGGCCGCAATGACGAACACTTTGACCTTTAGATTGATCGTGGCGATGCCGACACTTTCAGCCAAGACGGTCCGGCTGTGCAGCGCGCGAATACCCCGTCCGGTTCGTGAATTCAGAAGATTTGCCGTGACGGCGAAGAACAGAATCGTCACGACAAGCATCGGATAATACAGTTGCCCTTCATATGGTAGATTGGATGGGAAGTTGAGGTTAAGCGGCTGCAAATCGGTCAAGCCGCTGAACCCACCCAGCAAGTCGGAACTGCCAAAGAAGTAGTAAATGCAAATCGCCCAAGAGATCGTGGCGATTGGTAGAAAGTGGCTGCGCATCCGCAGCGTTATGGCGCCCAAGAAGACCGCGATAATTGTCGTCAATATCAAGGAGACAAGGAGCGATGACCATGCTGGCAAGCCGCAACTGCCAACCAGAAAATCAAGACCGATGATGCTGACGAAATTGTCCCAATTGGCACAAGGTCCCGCAATGATCGCGGCTGTATAGGCACCGACGCCCACAAAAGCGGCCTGTCCGAATGACACTTGTCCGGCAATACCGGTCAACAAACAGACCCCGATCACCACCATGGTAAACAACAGTATGTAGTTCACACTGATCTGTTGGGTTTGATTCATGCCATAGGGCAGGCACAGCAACACCAAGGCGATGACCGCAATCCCCCAGGGAGACCACAGCATAGCGCGGATTCTTCTGACCAAAGGAGACGAAGCACCAGCAGAAGTCTTTACCTCACCCGCAAAGCCTTCTTCCAAATCAACGCCTTTATGAGAGAGGGTAGACCGCAAAAAGAGAACGGGGACGACCAGCGCAAAAACGATAACTTCCTTATAGGCACTGGATGCGAAGGCTGCGAAGGATTCAAAAATGCCAATTCCTAGCGCCCCAACAGCGGCCAGAGGATAGCTGACAAACCCACCAACCACGGCACCAATGAATGCCTTCAAACCGATGATAAACCCGGTATCATAATAGATCGTCAGGATTGGAGAGATCAAAACGCCAGTAACCGCGCACAGAAAAGCCGCCAGACCGAAGCTCAATTGGCCGGCGCTTTCGGGGCTGATCCCCATTAACAGGGCACCATTTGGATTATGGGCGGCAGCCCGCAGCGCGGTACCGCGCATGGTGAAGCGAAAGAACAGAACCAAAGCAACGATAATTGCCGCCGTTACACCAAAGATCCAAAGGCTCTGTGCTGGAATGGAAAACGAACCAATCTCCAGGAAACCCGAGGAAAATGGTTCTGTGCGGCTGCCCTCCGGTCCGAACACAGCCAGACCAACCCCCCCCATGACAAACTGCACGGCCATGGAAACAATCAACAAGACGAGGGTCGATGATCTGGCAATGCGGCGATAGGCCAGTCTGTACCAGGCCGGGCCCATCGGGACGACAATCGCAAGAGCCAACAGTACTTTGACAAACGCAGGAGGGTCCAATGGTACCAGCAACAATGTTGCGACCAAAATTGCCCCAGGAATTGCGATCCAAAACAATGCCGCTTTCAGCATTGCGACACCGGCCTGCGCCCGGATTATGTCATGAACGCCAATAATCGCAGACACACCAGCCATGATCCAAACAAGGAATGGCACATTGCCGGATTGTATAACTGTCAGGGACAAGGCGGCATAGGAAACATACTCACCAGCCTGGATCAAAATCACACGGGAAACGACAAAAACCAGGACAAGTGAAAGGGCAAGAAGTGCGTAAGCTGCACCTGTCGTCATCCCGTCCTGCAACAGGAGCAATGCAATATCCATCCGATAGGCCTTCCTGAACAAACACTGTTTTTATTGAAATTATCATATGTCGATAATTTATACCAAGTCAATGACGGTAGTACCAAGTCAAGTGATTTTTCTATTATCTTCATACAAGATTGCATTTCAGACGGCCCCAAAGCCGTCGCCGCAGATCAATATTGCCTAAAGTGATAAATACTCTAATGTATTGAAAAATAATAATAATATTCTTTTCACTCAGGCCGAATTCAACGCCGCCGAACGCGCTTCGGGCATCCCATTTATCAGTGCCAATCCAGAAAACTACTGATCAAATCAGCCATCCAGAATCGTCGATGCCATCTAATTTTATGACCCTGGGGCAGAAACTCTTTGCCTTGATTCCGCGTGAGTCATCATTCTTTTTCGGATTGCTCTGACACTAGGCAAACGGCTTAGAACCTTTAGAAAACCAATGTTAGTTGATTAAAATATCTAAAACCGTGTAGATTTTTTCGTTATATATATTTATCGATGCATCGAACGAAGAAATTGGCCATTCATAGGAATTCTATAGCGCGTCTGGAGTCACAAACAGCGCTGGTTCTTACAATCGTGCGATAAAGGGGGCTGATGTCATAATAAATGGACTTCATTCTAACATTCAGTAATACAATCTTAGAAACAACCGTGAGCAAAGAGATGCCCAGTAAGCAGAATACGCCCTTGCGCCGGCACGCTGAGGAAAGATTGCGGAGTGAAATTCTTTCCGGTCAGTATGTCGCCGGTGAGCGCCTGAAGGAACGCGAGCTTATGGCAAAGCTTGGGGGCAGCCGGACGCTGGTTCGAGAGGCGTTGCGGCAGATTGAGGCGGAAGGACTCGTCACCATTATACCCAACCGGGGGCCGGTCGTGTGTGTTCTAAACAAAGAATACCCCGAGCAAAAATAAGAGGTTAGTGGTATTATGGATGGGCAAGCCGGCGCCCGGGTTCGTTCTGCGGGCATCTAGTTCACATGTGAAGAAACTTCAGGAAGTTTTTCAACGACTTAAGACGGCTGCAGAGAATGGAAAAGTCGACGAAACACTCGATTTGAGCACCGAATTCTACAACGTGATTCTGGATGGAAGCGCCAACAAAGTCTTAAGTTCCATGCTGACGCAATTGCACAACCGGATCGTGCTGTTGAGAAAGACATCCATGTCGGAAGCGGGACGGCTACCCGAGACCCTGGATGAATTGACGCGAATATATCATGCATTATGTGATCGCGACGAAACCGCCGCAAGTAAAGCATCCATGCATCATGTCCGCCAGGCATCACGGACAGCCTTGCGCGTCATGCGTCATGCTTCGGTTCTGGATGGACGAACCAACAAATGATCGCGTGATCATAATGGAGACTAACCACTAAGCAGCTGTGTTCTGCGTCGCGATCTGTTTATTTGGAGGATGTTTTTTCCTGCCTGGACGACACATCACCCCGAATGAAAGTGCTGATGGTTTCCGCCGCCGTCTTAACAGTAGATACCAAGAACGAGTCGTTAAATGCGGAAAACCTGTCTATTGTTCCCACGATCGTCACGGCGCCGAAGACCCGATTGTTTCCGTCCAAAATAGGCGCAGCAATCCCAGCATTTTTGTTGTCCAATTCGCCCTTTGAAAGGCAATATCCGGCCTTTCGGATCTCCAGCATCGCGCGGGAAAAACTCCGCCAATCCGCACCAATTGCAATCGCATCCGGGCTTTCCGCATGCTTATCATACAATCGACGAAGACGTTTTGGCATCAGATGTGCCATGATAACCCGTGTGGTTGCCCCCCGAAACAACGGCATGGACCGCCCACGACCGAAAGTGATGTTTTCATTGGGCGCATGTTCCTGGAAAACAGCGACGACCTTCTCTTCATACAATTCGCTTATTAGGACACTCAGCCCTGTCTTTTCAGCAATGCCTTCGACCAAATTGCGGCTCTGCGTCAGCAACGGATCATTCTCCCGCATTTGCAGATCCAATTCGATGATTCTTGGTCCCAGCGCATAACCCGTTGGCAATCGGACCAAATACCCAGCCCCGGCCAGTTCACGAACATATCGATACGCGCTGGCCGGCGCATACCCCAAAAGCTCGCAGATTTCCTCAACCGTAACCACCGGCCGATCTGGTGTGATCAAATCCATCACATCCAACATTCTGCGAAGACTGTTCATTCGGACACTTTCTTTGCGATTTGATAATTCAGCGGCTCGGAAGGTGCAAGAATCCGGCGCAATTTACAACACTTGTCTGAATTACTGGTTTTGGTTTGACATATCCATTATTATCATAATACGATAATTTTGATAAACCTAAGAAAACACCAGCAGAAGGCGTCCATATGAACGCGAATGAATTCGATACCGTGAAACCGCGTATTGTCCGCACGCATATCGCACTCTTTGTTCGCGATCCCGTTGCCTCTGCCGCGTGGTACAAAGATGTCCTTGGGATGGAGATTACGGCAACACGCGAGGACGGCGTATTTCTGTCCTTTGGGCAAAAACATCATGACATCGCATTACTGCAAGCGGACCCTACTCCTGAAGGCGCCAATCCACGCGGCCAAGTAAATCTGCAACACTACGGCCTTGAGATTGAAGGCGGCATTGACGAACTCCGCCGCCTCTATGGTGCGCTGCTGAAGCGGAATGTGCCGATCGTGAAGACGACGGATCATAAGATCGGATTTGGCGTGTATTTCACGGACCCCGACGGGCACCGATTAGAATTCTTCTGCGATACAACATTGGATGATGATGAAGGAAAGAAGGTCCTTGGCGACCACAATGCGCCCAGCAACCCTTTCAAGCTGGACCCTTTGTAAGCCACCGATAGAACGATGTGCGGTTCGGAGAACTCTCAATCAAAATCGGACGCAATGCCCTAGCCACTTTTAGAACGAATAGGCTGTGCTAATGGATGCTAAAACAATACATGTGCCTGTCTTGATCGTTGGCGCTGGACCGACAGGGGTCATCTGCGCGAATTTACTAGGCGTCTATGGCATTGAAACGCTGATCATTGAACGAAGTTCCACCATTTTCGACTTTCCTCGAGCGGCCGGCCTTGACGATGAGGCCATGCGGACACTCCAAGCTGCCGGCCTTGCTGAAGAAATGCTGCGCGACATGGTTCAGAATGTTCCTATGCGCCTGTATTCAGCAAAAAAGGAATGCATGGCCGAAATTCTTCCGGGCACACGAGAATTCGGCTGGTATCGACGCAACCTGTTCTCCCAACCGCTGGGCGAGGTCACCTTGCGCAAAGGGTTGGAGCGATTCCCCCATGTAACCTTGTCATTGAATATGACTTTGCGGGATTTGACTCAGGACGAGACGGGAGTCACCGCCAAGATTTACGATGAGGCGGGCAATGAAATGACGGTTTGTGCCGACTATGTCATTGCGGCGGATGGGGCGAGCAGCAAAATCAGGGATGCGATCCTGAAGATTTCCAATGAAGGAAAAACGCATTCCCGAAAGTGGGTTGTCATTGAATGTGACGATGATCCGCTGAATGCCCATATACCGCACTTCACTGCGAACCACAGCGCCCTTACGTCTGCCTGAAACTTCCCTATGGATTGCGCCGTTGGGAATTCATGTTGTTTGAGGACGAAGATGACCAAGATATCTTACAGGCGGAGAAAGTTCACGCTCTGTTGCACCATCACATTCCTGACCCCTCTGCGATCAACATCATAAGGGCACGCGTTTACAAACATCATTCCCGTATCGCCGAAAGAATGGTGTCAGGGCGCGTTTGTCTGGTCGGAGACGCGGCGCATCTTACGCCCCCGTGGATCGGGCAGGGGCTGAATGCCGGAATTCGTGATGCCTTCAATCTGTCCTGGAAGATTGCCTGGATTCTAAAAGGCCGTTTGACCCAACAGAGTCTCCAATCATACCACCAGGAACGTCACACACATGCTAAGGCCATGATTGAATTGGCCGATCTGTTCGGGGCGGCACTGTCGGTCCGGAATCCGATGCTGGCCTGGTTGCGAGATCGTTTCCTGTTGTCGGTACAAAGCTTCTCCTCCATCCGAAACTATATTCTCCAGATGAAATTCAAACCGATGCCAGCACTCGACATCGGAATTGTGTTTCGCACCGATGAGCCAAAAAGCAAAAAGACGCTGGGCCGCATGTTCATTCAACCGGACGTCGCCTGTACCGATGGAACCGTGGTCAAAATGGATGAAGTGATCGGACCTCGATTCTGTCTGATCCTTTGGAACAAGGCCCTCTCTGAAAAAGAGCAATCAAAGCTGGCACAATGGTTGGATCCGATGAACGGCATCATCATTACAGCGGTGGGTGCCAAGAGTGCCGAGCTTTCCCGTATTAAAGCAAGCATGCCAGACGGCGCGACGCTGATCGAGGACTACACCTACGATTTGCAACTTTGGTTTAACCGGACCGATTCAGACTGGGTCCTGATACGGCCCGATCGGTATGTCGCAGCCGTCGGAAAGTTCGATACGCTGGACAGCACTATCCAGTCTTTCCATGCAATATTTTCGCCTGTGTCATCAGCGCCACAAGACAAAGCCATGTCATCGGCGGCTTAACGATCAGGACAACGCAATACAGTCCCCTAACCCCAGGCAACTTTCCTGCGCGCGGTTGTCTCCAAGACAGAACTGACGTCGATTTATCGCTTTAACCTAAGGGAATGCCCGGAATGACTGTTTCACCACATTCACCATCAGTTTTTCAGAAATATCATAACCCAATAATAGTGCAGAAAGGAGCCCGGCAATGAATGGCGCAGAACTGCTCATCCAAGCCGCTGTCGACGCCGACATTGAATATTGCTTTGCCAATCCGGGAACGACGGAAATGCCCTTGGTTGCAGCAATGGAAGGCAACAAACAATTCCGGCCGGTTCTGTCCTTGTTTGAGGGCGTATGCACCGGGGCGGCGGATGGATATGGCCGGGTTGCAGGTCGACCTGCGATGACTTTGACCCATCTGGGTCCAGGCTTCGCCAATGGAATGGCAAATCTTCACAATGCTCGCCGGGCCAACAGCCCCATTGTGAATGTCGTTGGGGATCACGCCTCCTGGCACGTCAATTTCGACCCACCCCTTGCCAGCGATATCGAGGGGATGGCCCGGACTGTCTCTAAATTCGTCCGGACATCCCGGACTGCCGATGCCATCGGCAATGACTTCATTGATGCCGTCAACGCCGCATGGCAGCCGTCCGGAGCCATTGCGACATTGATTTTGCCAATGGATCTTCAAGCCAAGGCCGTTCAGCAACAACCCGCTCAATCGGTCATTAGACCACCGCACCGTCAGTTCCAAAGTCACCGTATTGAAGCGGTCGCGCGCATGATCAAGGACGGCAAGCGGCTTGTCTTCATCGTTGGGGATAATGGCCTGACAGAAACCGGCCTTAAAGCGGCTGGCAGATTGTCACAACTGGACGGCGTCAAACTGTATGCTGAAACCTTCCCCCGATTAAGCTATCGCGGCGGCGGGCTTCCCGACCTGGACCGCCTGCCCTATTTCCCCGAAAAAGCGATAGAGGTTCTCAATCAATACGATGTAGTCGTCTGTGCCGGTGTCGTAGAACCGATTTCCTATTTTGGGTATGAAGGAATACCGTCCCGACTGGCGGAGGCCTCCCGGCTGGTAACACTTGCTGAGGTTGGTGACGATGTTGAGAAGACTCTAGAGGCGTTGGCCGACTCTGTTTCGGCGCCAGCGTTTCAGCAATTGACGGGGCCACTGCCTTTGCCGGCAAATGAACAGGCCCTTTCGCCCGCATCCGTTGGACAGATTCTGTCGGCAAGTTTGCCCGATGACTGCATCGTCTCCGTCGAAGGCGGAACATGCGGCTACCCCTTCTTTACGGCATCCGCGAATGCCAAAAAACATCGGGTGATGACGAATACCGGCGGAGCCATTGGACAAGGCATTCCCGCAGGATTCGGTGCGGCTTTGGCGGAGCCCGGCAATACCGTGATCTGCCTTCAATCCGATGGCAGCGCACAATACACAATTCAAGCATTGTGGAGCATCGCCCGGAGCCAACTGCCAGTCGTCATATTGATTGCAGCAAATCACCGCTACGGAATCCTGCAAAACGAACTGCGTCGTTATGGGATTCCGGAGCTTGGACCTCAATCACAGGCATTGACCGAACTGGACAATCCAAAAATTGACTGGCTTCAGTTGTCACAGAGCTACGGTGTCGCCGCTGAACGGGTTGAGACCAATGCCAACCTTGCTGTCGCACTGGAACGGGCGATCGCCGCCAAGGAACCCCGCTTAATTGAGATGTGTCTTTAGTCTTGGAACACCGTTCTAAAGACCCTTTTGGGGATACATCGCCCTATAGAATTTTGACCCTTATAAAACATAGGAGTTCGTGATGGATTTGGGATTAAAGGACAAGGTTGCCATTGTAACAGGTGGTGGCATGGGTATTGGCAAGGACGTTGCCAGAGTCTTGGCGGAAGAGGGATGTGACGTCGTCATTTGCGCGCGCACGATGTCTGTTCTGGAAGAAACAGCCAAAGAACTGCATGACGCAACCGGTCGTAAAATTCTGCCGCTGTATTGCGATACGACCAGCATGGACGCGGTTCAGGAAATGGTGGACAAGACCATCAAGACCTTTGGCCGTATCGACATTCTCGTAAATGGGGCCGCCGCGCCGTCCGGAGTCGTTCGCAATTCCATCGAGTTTGCAAAAGACACGGAACTGCTGGGCGACCTGGATACAAAGGTGATCGGTTACTTCCGGTGTGCGAAGGCGGTAACACCGCATATGAAAAAGCAAGGGTTTGGGCGGATCATCAATATTGGCGGCCTCACTGGGCGAGGAAGCAAAGTCATGTCCGGCATGCGCAATCTTGCCATTGTTCACATGACGAAGAATTTATCCGACCAACTTGGACCGTTCGGGATTACCTGCAATATCATTCACCCTGGAGTCGTAGAAACCCCTCATATTAAAGAACTCTATGAGCGGGAAGCGAAAATTCAGGGGAAAACGCCAGAGCAGATTGAGCAAGGCTATATTGATGTGACGCCGATCCGCCGGATATTGAAACCTGAGGAAATGGGTTGGCTGATTGCCTTCCTGGCATCGCCTAAGGCGGCTGCGGTTACGGGTGAGTCCGTCGGTATTGATGGGGGACTGACGCGCGGGATTTTTATCTAGAGCTTTAT
>JARGPE010000277.1 GCA_029212835.1 Alphaproteobacteria bacterium
ATAGGTGCCGTTGATGGCAGCATCATATATTCCCATAAACTGGCGAGAAATATCCTTGTCCAGTTCGGGTGTTGATTTGAACCAGAATGGCTGTGGCTTGAGGTCCGCATGATCGCGCGCAGATCCAAACCAGAACGTTAAAATGTCATTTAGCCCGGTTGACATGGTGCAATGCCTCTCTTTTGATTAAATATAGTGTCATTTCCTGAAACCATAAATAGCCATGGACTTGACCGGGGATAAGGTTCACGTGACCATATTGAAATTATGTGTGTTTGGTCGCATGGTCTGAACACGATTTGAAACTTGTTAATCCTTAATTGAGAGCGACTACCTCTATGAAGAAATCCGTTCTGCTGACCGGTTTTCTAGCCGTAATCCTGACGCTATTCGTGAGTGCATATCTATGCCTGCCCTGGATCGCGGGTAAAGTTGCAAAAGACTTCTTAGCCGAAAATGGCTTTGTAGACGCAAAGCTGAATGTGAAAGCGGTTGGTTTTGCACGCGCGATTATAACTGATGTTGATTTAGGGTCTGGCTCTGATGTACGTGCTCGCTCTGTGGTCGTCGATTACGCGCTTAAGCGTGTGTTTGGAGGTGTTCTGGACGGCCTTTCTGTTGAAGACCCTGAAATCCCTATCGCGTTAACGACAAGCGGTCTGGACTTCGGCCCCCTTGCTGTTTTCATGGGGGGTGAAGGGGGAGACGGCGGTGGCGTGCATGTTCGAGGCCCGATCACAGTCAGCAATGGGCAGCTACAGATTGCCACACCATTAGGGGATGTTGTTGCGGCGATAGATGGTGATCTTCTTCTAACGGATGATCTGGGATCGCAGGCCAATATTAACTTTGCCTTACAGCACCCGAAAGCACGGCTAAGCGGGCGGATGAGGGGGATCCTTGATGCCTCGGATCAACTTCAACTGACACTTGATATTCAAGACGCCTCCAGTTCTGCGCGCATACAGTTTGCTAAAATGGCTGGGGCCATCAATATCAAGGGACAGTTACCCACCGACCTGAATGGTGGCGGCTCGTTGAGTTTAAGCGATGTTGTCATAGACGGACTGGACCTTGGTCAGGTTGATCTGTCAGGTGATATCAAGGGGCAAGCCGCAGAGATCGAATTTTTACTTGGTGGTGCGGGTACAGGGCTGTCGCTACAACTTCATGCAAAAACAGACGATATTGTTGACCCGCAGGCACAACTTCGTCTGTCTGGAGAAATGGCAACGGATGGTCTCAAAGGTCCTTTTGCCTTACCCGTCAACATGGACATGATTGGCGCTGTTGCCTTTGACATGACGGGGGCGCGGTCAGATTTCCAGTCGTTGCCTGCTAGATTGCAAACGGGTGCGGTGCGTACTGCTGGACCAGTGTCTGGTTGGATAGAAGTCTCTCACCTTGGAGTTAATCTTCCGTCGAAAGATGTTGATGCCACGCTTGATGGAAAATTCGAAGTGCTGGTCGATCCGCGGGGCTGGCGAATACATCCTTTGGCAAAAATGAACCTGGACTTGGGCATCCCTGTCAGGGGGAATCGCGAGCGACTTGCGACAACATTTGATGTGATTGATGACGAGCCTTTTCTGGTCGGTGGTCCTAATCGCACTGATCCGTTAAGGATAGGACTTGGTTTCGATGGTGCGTATTCCGACTGGTTTCCTTTTTCAGGGCGGGTCGGTGGTATTATCTGGCCATCAACCGTCGATGGCATGGTGTTTGAAGATCTCGCCGTTCGCTTTGATCCATGGCAGTTGCGGATAAACAAACTTGATGTAGCAACAGAAAAGGTTGCCCTGAGATTGTCGGGGCCAGCCTCTGGTCCATCCATACTTGTCGCTTTAGAGGCTGCCATGTCAGGCGAACCGGTGCCGGGGGTGAAGATCGATGGTGGACATATTTCAACTGAAAATATTATTGGGTACGACAACGATGGCATAAAACTTTTTGCGCAAGGATGTTCATCTTTGCGTCTGTCAGCCCTGACCTTAAAGTCTGCTCAATTAAGGCCAGGCCCCATTGCGCTATGCCCGGCAAAGAACGCAACGCCCGTTGTTCATGCAGCGATGGATGAGAGTGGCCTGAAACGGATCGACGTCGCAGGCGTCCTTAAAACAGTAGAATTTGATTTAAAGGGGGTTGGTGAATATCCGCTTTCTGGCATGCTCCCGCAATTGTCCGGGAGTGGTAGCTTTGATGTTGTCAGAGGTACCTGGTGGACCAAGTTGGTACCGTCCGGTGGTGATGTTCGTATCGGGGGGCCGGATGTTGCTGTGACCAGCATGGCAGGATCTATTAATATTGAAGGCAGGGAAAAACTGCTTGGGATAAAATGGGATTCCGCAAAGGCTAAAATCGTTGATCGTCAACGACCGTTACGATTCACCCCGATCGATATCAGCGGCAAGATGCAGCATGGTCCCGACTCCATTGATTTTAAAGGCAGCGTCGGATTCGAACGAGGGCCCAGAGCGAATATAGATGCGCGGCATCGAATGCGCGATAACCGCGGGCATTTCAATGTTCAGTTGCCGGGCTGGGATGTTCAGGCCGGAGGCGCGCAACCACAGCAATTGGTTCCTCTGCTAAAGGGGGATATTGCTGATGTCACGGGCAGCATTTCTGCAAATGCACAAATTGACTGGGCCGGATCGCGCACGACCTCTTCTGCCCGTATCAATCTCTCAGACCTGGGCTTTGGCACCTCGCCTGCTGAGCTGGCAGGGATCAATGGCGAGATCATCATTGATGATTTGCTCGCCCTTAAAACCAAAGGAGCGCAGACGCTGCGTGTCGGTCTTATCGATGCAGGATTACCGCTTCGCGATGGTGTACTTAACTTTACCTTGCCAGGTGATAATTCCATCAGACTCTTGAAAGCTGAATGGCCGCTGGCAGGTGGGTCGCTAAGTGTTCAAGATATAACGATTCCGTTCGATGCAATGCCAACCTCGTTTGTTGCGACCATCAAATCGCTGGATGCCAATGAAATGGCTAAAACCATCGATATTGAAGACTTACATGCCGAGGGCGAACTAGAAGGCAGTGTGCCTGTTCGCATTACTGATGACGGTCCCATCATTGATAATGCACGCATTTGGACCGTTAAGCCGGGTGTGCTTAGGTTTCGTTCAGAAGCTGCGGTGCAGTCACTAAAGCAAAGCGGTGAAATGGCTGAATTGCTGGCACAGGCGCTGGCGAATTTTCAGTATTCAGAAATGGATATTTCTCTGGACGGGCCACTTTCGGGAGACATAACAGCGAATGCCAGAATCAAAGGGGGTAATCCGGACCTCTATGACGGCAAGAAAATTGAATTGAATGTGAATTTGCAAGGTGCCTTGCGGGATTTGCTACAAAGCGCTAGCGTGTTCAAAGACCTTCCGGACACCATCCGGGACCGCGTGCAGGGTCCCTCCGGGAAGCCGTAGGAGGAGCAAACAGACGGAGAGCGACAATGTCGTACCGTAGACTCACTGCTGTACTCGCCACGGCGATACTAACTTTTCCGATCATAGCCTGTTCACCACAGGTCAAGATGGAAGCGCCGGATAAACCCATCGTGATAAATCTGAATGTGAAGATTGAACATGAGGTGCGCGTCAGGGTCGAGAAAGACATCGATCAGGCGTTATCTAAAAATCCGGGTCTATTCTAGGGATGCATGTGATGAAAACCTTCCGAATATTATTCTTAATCTTGATCATGTTGGGCTTGTCCGTACCTGCAACTGTCATGGCGCAAACGCCTTCGCTTCAGCAGGCGCAGTCGCAGGGTCTGGTTGGCGAACGTGTCGATGGATATATCGGTATTGTGAAAAATGCACCCGGTGTTGCCGCACTTGTTGATGATATCAATTTGAAACGCCGTCAGTTGTACCGTGATATTGCCCGTAAGAATGGTATCCCTCTTGATGCCGTGGAACGGCTTGCTGCCGAGAAAGCCATTGCCCGTGCAGCCTCGGGCGAATTTATTCAGGATGCCAGTGGTCAATGGGTACAGAAGCCATGACGACGGATAAGGATTCGCTCACTCATTGGCTTAAAACGGTCCAGATTACCAATCTGGTTGCAGATGACGTGATGAGCCCTGCGCGGATAAGTCAGCCCATTGGTAATATGATAAAAGATGCCAAAGGTGGCCAAGTTTTTGAT
>JARGPE010000278.1 GCA_029212835.1 Alphaproteobacteria bacterium
ACAGCTTTCATGCTTGTAGAAATAACTCAACCGAGCAATCGCCTTGATGACGTCAGTGGATTGATCCATCACAATCACAGCCGCCGTGCCCAGGCCAGAGCGCTGTTCTTTCAGTGCGTCAAAATCCATCAGCACCGTATCGCAGATATCCTTAGGCAGCAGCGGAACAGAAGATCCGCCGGGAATCACCGCCTTCAGATTGTCCCAGCCGCCGCGCACGCCGCCACAATGCCGCTCCAGCAGCTCTTTCAGCGGGATAGACATGGCTTCTTCAACGTTACAGGGCTTTTCCACATGGCCCGACACGCAGAACAATTTCGTACCTGCATTATTTTCACGACCAAAGCCCAGGAACCATTCAGCGCCACGGCGCAGGATGGCTGGCGCAACGGCAATGCTCTCCACGTTGTTCACTGTGGTCGGACAGCCATACAGGCCGGCCATAGCCGGGAACGGTGGCTTCAGGCGCGGTTGGCCCTTCTTGCCTTCCAGACTCTCCAGCAGCGCGGTTTCTTCGCCACAGATATAGGCACCGGCCCCATGATGGATGTAGATATCAAACGGATAATCGCTTCCACAGGCCTTCGGGCCGACCAGACCGGCTTCATAGGCTTCGGCAACGGCCTTTTCCAAGATGTTATACTCGTAGCGATATTCGCCGCGAATATAAACATAGCAATGATGCGCACCCATGGCGATGGAGGCCAGCAGGCAGCCTTCGATGAAAGTATGGGGATCATTGCGCATGATCTCCCGGTCCTTACAGGTGCCGGGTTCGGACTCATCAGCATTCACGACCAGATAGGACGGCTTGTCCGACGTTGCCTTGGGCATGAAGGACCATTTCAGGCCGGTCGGGAACCCCGCCCCGCCGCGTCCGCGCAGGCCGGACGCCTTGACGATTTCAACAATCTTGTCACGGCCCAGGTCGATCAGCGCCTTGGTATTGTCCCAGGCACCGCGTTTCTTTGCCGATTCCAAGTTCCACGAGTGATATCCGTAGAGATTCTTGAAAATCCGGTCTTCGTCCTGAAGTGGAGACCAATCTGGCATCTGTCAGTCCCCTCTTAGCTTCTGATCTGCGGCGCAGGGCCGGTTAATAGAGTTTGCGGTCCGCCTTCGGGCTCTGATCCGGAGCGTCCATTCTGTGGGCCCGGCGACACTTTCTCGCCTTTGGCCAGTTTATCAATCAGGTCGCTCATGATGGCAGGCGTCAGATCTTCGAAATAATCGTCATTGATCTGAACCATCGGCGCATTACAGCAGGCCCCCAGGCATTCGACCTCAGTCAGAGTAAACTTCTTATCATCGGTGGTTTGCCCCGAATGAATGCCCAGCTTCTTCTCAATCGCGGCCTTGATGTCTTCCGCGCCGCGCAGCATGCACGGTGTCGTGCCACACAATTGAATGTGAAATTCCCCAACCGGCTCCAGATTGATCTGGGTGAAGAAACTGGCGACCTCCATCACGCGAATATAGGGCATGTCCAACATCTCGGAGATGCAGCGAATCACCGCTTCGTCGCAATAGTGTCCCTGATCGTGGCGCTGCTCTTGCGCCAGAAACAACAAGGCGAGCACGGCCGATTGCTGACGCCCCTGCGGATATTTTGCAATATTCCGTTCGGCTTCTTTCAGGAAGTCACCGGTAAACTCAAATGTCTCTGCACTCATCGTCTAACCTATCCTTACAGGACAAACCGCGCTTAGCGATCAATCTCTCCAAACACGACATCGAAAGAGCCCAGCACAGCCACCGAATCGGCCAGCATATGTCCCTTACAAACGTGATCCATTACCTGCAGATGCGCAAAGCCCGGTGCGCGAATTTTACAGCGATACGGCTTGTTGGTTCCGTCAGAGACCAGATACACGCCAAATTCCCCTTTCGGAGCCTCAACGGCAGTATAAGTTTCCCCTTCAGGCACGTGGAAGCCTTCGGTATAGAGTTTGAAGTGATGGATCAATGCTTCCATTGACCGCTTCATATCCCCGCGCCGCGGCGGGGCAACCTTTGTATTCTCCGTCAATACCGGCCCAGCAGGCATATCCCTAAGGCATTGTTTGATAATCGACAGGGATTGCCGCATTTCTTCGACCCGCACCAGATAGCGGCTGTAGCAATCGCCAGTCTTGCCGATTGGAATGTCAAAATCCATGCGATCATAAACATCATAAGGCTGCGCCTTGCGCAGATCCCAGGCAATGCCCGACCCCCGCAGCACGGGCCCCGTCAGCCCCCAAGCCAAAGCATCTTCCGGAGAGATAATGCCGATATCGACGGAGCGCTGCTTGAAGATGCGATTCTCCGTCAGCATGTTTTCCATGTCGTCGATGAATTTTGGAAAGGCATCAGCCCATTCAGCGATTTTCTCTGCCATCAAGGCGGGCATATCCTGGTGCACGCCGCCGACGCGATAAAACGCAGCATGCAACCGCGCGCCACAGACGCCCTCGTAGAACTCCATCAGCTTTTCGCGCTCTTCAAACGCCCAAAGCATTGGCGTCATCGCACCAACATCCAAGGCGTAGGCAGGAACGTTCAGCAGGTGATTCAGGATACGACTGATCTCGTCGAACAATACACGCATATACTGACCGCGCAGAGGCACTTCCAGCCCCAGCAGACGCTCTGTCGCCAGGCAGAAGGCATGCTCCTGCGCCATAGGGGCGACATAATCCAAACGGTCGAAATAGGGAATTGCCTGCAGGTAGGTTTTATACTCAATCAGCTTTTCCGTACCACGGTGCAGCAGGCCGATATGCGGGTCCAGGCGTTCAATCACCTCCCCGTCCATCTCCATGACCATGCGCAACACACCATGAGCGGCCGGATGTTGAGGGCCAAAATTCATCGTCAGAGTCTTGATCGTCGGATCCTGATCAGTCCCGCCCAAGGCCTTTGTCACAAGGCCTCTATCGAAAGGCTCGGTGAGGCTCATGCCTTATCCCCTTCCGTCTCTGCATCCGCCTTTTCATCGCCTGGCAATTTAGGGGTCATCCCCTCCCATGGGCTCATGAAATCGAAGCTCCGGAATTCCTGTGTCAGTTTGACGGGTTCATAGACAACCCGGCGCTGTTCTTCGTCATACCGCAGCTCAACAAATCCGGTCAGCGGAAAATCGCGTCGTTGCGGGTGACCATCAAATCCGTAATCCGTCAAAATTCGGCGCAGGTCTGGGTGTTCGCCGAAGAAGACACCATACATGTCCCAAACTTCACGTTCATACCAGTCCGCCGACGGCCAGATCGCCACGACGGACGGTACCGTCGTATCCGCATCAGCAATAACTTTCACGCGACAGCGCATATTATGTTTCAGGCTCAGTAAATTGTAGACGACCTCAAAGCGCTTGTCGCGTTCAGGAAAATCCACACCGCAGATATCGACCAGTTGAGCAAACAGGCAATGCGAATCGTCGCGCAAGAACTTACAAAGCTTCAACAAATTCTGACAGGAGATCGTGACCACCAATTCCCCATTGATCAGGGATTGGCTGTCCATCTGCTCGCCGAATTTGGACTCGATATAGTCCCCAAGGTCTCTCAAGGCTTCGCGTGTCGCGCTCATGATCACCCTAACATTAATTAAACACGGTCTGGCACGCCTGATCGTTGCTGCCTAACGCAGGATCGTTCCGGTACGCCGAATTTTCTTTTGCAATTGCAGGACGCCATACACCAAAGCCTCAGCGGTCGGCGGGCATCCAGGTACATAGATATCCACCGGGACGATCCGATCGCAGCCGCGCACAACGGAATAGCTGTAGTGATAATAGCCACCACCATTCGCGCAGGACCCCATTGAAATCACCCAGCGCGGCTCTGCCATCTGGTCATAGACCTTACGCAGCGCTGGTGCCATTTTATTGGTCAACGTGCCTGCCACGATCATCACATCAGACTGACGCGGGCTCCCCCGGGGGACGACACCAAATCTGTCAAGGTCATAGCGCGGCATATAGGAATGGATCATCTCTACCGCACAACAGGCCAACCCAAAGGTCATAGGCCACAGTGACCCTGTGCGAGCCCAATTGACCAGCTTGTCCAGATTAGCGACAACAAAACCCTTGTCCTGCAGCGCATCCGTAACGGCATCCAGCGCCAAATCCTGGCCTGGACCAGGGGGCAG
>JARGPE010000279.1 GCA_029212835.1 Alphaproteobacteria bacterium
ATTGACCGACTGGACGCCGACGGCGAACCTTGGGCGCGTCCTGCCACTTGGGATATTGAAGAAGATGGCATAGCACCCAAAATTCTGATTTCCGGTGGGTCTCGAAATGGCCCCGCTCCGAAAATGGGGGACAGAATCCTGGGCCGGCTGCGCCGCTTGGGCGACAAAAGTTATGAGGCGAGTGTAATCCGTGTGCTGCAGCCTGGCCCCAGCCGCCTGTTAGGCGTGCTAGAGGAATGCCGCGGCGGCGCGACCCTGGTGCCCACTGATAAAAAGCAGAAGGAAAAGACCTGGTTCATTCATCGCGATAACATGAATGAAGCAACACCGGGCGACCTGGTTCTAGCGGAACCCTTACGCGGCGGCCAGCGCGGCAACCATGAGGCGCGCGTTTCAGAAATCATTGGTCGATTAGACGAGCCCAAGGCTTTCAGCCTGATTGCGATTCATGCCCAAGGCATCCCTGTTGAATTTCCTGATGAAGCCGTGGAAGAAGCCGATGCAGCCCAGCCGGTTACATCAGAGGGGCGCACGGATCTTCGACACATTTCCCTGGTCACGATTGATGGCGAGGATGCGCGGGATTTTGACGATGCTGTCTTTTCGGAGCCAGACCCGGACCCGGCCAATCCGGGCGGTCATGTGATCCTGGTCGCGATTGCTGATGTCGCCCATTACGTAAAACCTGAAGGTCCACTGGACCGCACAGCACGTGAACGTGGCAACAGTGTTTATTTCCCGGATCGCGTTGTGCCCATGCTGCCAGAGCAATTGTCGAACAATCTCTGCTCCCTGCGCCCGGATGGAGACCGTGCCTGTCTGGCGATCCGCATGAAGATTAGCGCCGAAGGGGCCTTGCTGGAACGTAAAATTATGCGGGGAATCATGCGCTCCAAGGCGCGCCTGACCTATAATCAGGTACAGGACGCGATGGAAGGCCGTCCCCTGCCCGATATCGAGCATTTGTTAGAACCAGTCATCAAACCTCTCTATAATGCCTATGAAAGCCTGCTGCGTGGGCGTTTGGCGCGAGGAACCTTGGAACTGGACATACCAGAACTGCAGGTTGTTCTGGGCGAAACCGGCAAGGTGGATCGCATCGCGCCCCGGCGTCGTTTTGACAGCCATAAACTGATCGAAGAATTCATGATCGCCGCCAATGTCGCCGCCGCTGAATTGCTGGAGGCCAAACGCGCGCGCGCCGTGATGTACCGTGTTCACGAGCCACCAGGCCTGGACAAATTGGAAGGGCTGCGCGAATCCTTAGGCGCGCTGAACATCAAACTGGCGGCCACGGGCAGTCTGAAGCCGCATGATTTTACAAAGATCCTGAGCGGCGTTGCCGGAACCGATCGGGCGCAACTGGTATCTGATATGGTCTTGCGATCCCAGAGCCAAGCCGTCTATGCACCTGAGAACCAAGGTCATTTTGGTCTAGCCCTGGCTCGCTATTGCCATTTCACCTCCCCCATTCGGCGATACTCGGATCTTCTGGTCCATCGCGCCCTGATTTCCGCCTATAGTCTGGGCAAGAATGGTCTGCCCGATGATCAGGCGTTACAGTTTGATAAATATGGCGAGTTGATTTCCGGCACCGAACGCCGCGCCATTATGGCGGAACGCGACGCCACCAACCGTTATCTGACCGCCTATATGTCAGAGCGGATCGGTGCCAGCTTCTCAGGCCGTGTGACGGGGGTTAAACGCTTTGGCCTGTTCGTGCGTCTGGACGAAACCGGCGCGGACGGCTTGGTTCCTGTTAGCTCCCTGCCCTATGATCGCTATTGGCATGATGAAGTTTCCCAGCGTCTGATTGGACAACAGGATGGTCTGGCCTTCCAATTGGCAGAGGCCGTGACCGTCAAACTTACAGAGGCTAATACGATCACCGGTGGTCTGGCCTTTGAGATCGTCGATGGCGGGCATATCATCAAGGACCGCAAGGAACGCACCCCTGGCCCCGGTCAAGGCCCTCGGGGTGGTGCTGGCCCCCATCGGGGAAGCCGGAAGGCCCCTGGCAAGGGTCGCCCCAAGGGCGTGAAGAAAAAGGGCGGCGCTAAACGTAAGGCCAAGCGTCCAGGCGGGTCTGGAAAGTAACCAAAACACATAAAATTGACCATTAAATGCGCCAAAAATCTGTATTTTGGGCATGGCGTCATGCGCGCGCTGCGTCTATTCTCACAGGTACTATGCGATTGTGCACCCCTCAGCCAATGACTGGTCATAAAATTCGTTTGATACTCGCAGTGCCAATACTTCTTGCGGCCTGCGCGTCACAGCCGGATGTTGATCCCGATTTATCCAATCGTATGCATTCCATGTTCCGTGCGGTGTATATCGACGTAGACAGTGTGCATTTGAGTCCTTTGAATATGCAGCAATTTACCCTGGCGGGATTGGATGGACTGCGTGGTATTGACCCCGACTTTAAGGCGAAGACAGAAGGCGATGATATCACCCTCTCTGTTTCCGGGTCCGAGATCAGGTCAGAACGGCTTCTAGACCCCAGTGATTCCCCACAAGACTGGGCAGATTTCGCGACGTCTCTGGTGCTGTATGCCAAGGCATCCGGGGCCGCCTTGGGAGACGCGCCAGAGGAAACCTATTATGAAAAGTTTATTGATTCTGCATTGCGAACGCTGGACCGGTTTTCCCGTTATGCAACGCCCAAGGCCGCAGCAGACCTGAAGGCGGAACGAGAAGGTTTCGGTGGCATTGGTGTCGTTATTGAAAGCCATCCTGACGGTGCCCGCATTGATCAGATTGAACCGGATAAGCCAGCCGCTGGGGCTGGTCTGGTCTCGGGGGATCGCATTGTCGCAATTGATGGTACCCGCATCACCGGAATGTCCCTGCGACAGGTGGAGCGTCTGCTGCGCGGCCCCATTGATACGGTCGTGCGCCTGACCATCGTGCGTATTGGACTGCCCGAACCGCTGGCAGTCACCGTGGGTCGCACCCGTATTGTGCCTAATACCGTCTTCCTGCAGGTGATCGGCGATCATGCCCTTATCCGGATATCCAGTTTCAACGAGCGCACGTCCAAACGAATCTCCGAAGCAGTCAGCCAGGCACGTCAGGAAATCGGACCTGCCCTCTCTGGTCTGATAATCGATTTGCGTGGCAATCTGGGGGGGCTTCTGGACCAAGCCATCGATTCTTCAGACTTGTTTCTGGATGAGGGCCTTATCTCTCGCGCCGATGGCCGGCATCCTGAAAGCCATCAGCGATTCATGGCAGAGCTGGGCGATATCGCCTCGGGATTGCCGATTGTTGTGCTGATCAATGGGGCCTCTGCCAGTTCCGCGGAAATCTTGGCCTCTGCCCTGCAGGATCATGGCCGCGCGGTTCTTGTTGGGATGAATAGTTTTGGCAAGGGCAGCATCCAAACGGTTCTGGATATGCCCAATGGCGGGGAATTATATGTGACCTGGGCTCGGTTTGTCGCACCCAGCGGCTACCCCTTGCAGCGTTTGGGCGTTATGCCGACGATCTGCACCAGCGGGGCCTCAGACGCGGTCAGCGCGCTGAACACAGCGCTAAGCGATGGTCCAAATGGGGCTCGCACCCTGTTGATGCAGCGGCGTACAGCAGATATCAATGACGAAACTAGCGTGAAACGCGTTCTGGCCCTCTGCCCATGGGAGCCGCACGCTTCGGGAGATATAGATTTGTCGATTGCAGAATTGTTATTGGATTCGCCCACATTGCTGCGCCGAGCCCTGGAAATTGCAAGGGTACCAGACGGTGCCTGAGACAACAGACACGACTCCCTCCGCAATGCAGCCCGTTACCCCGACTGAGGCTGCCAGTCTGGTCATTCTGCGGGGTCCGGAAGACACACCGGATGTTCTATTGGGGCGCCGCCGCGACACGGCCCGTTTCATGCCGGGTTATTTCGTCTATCCAGGGGGCGCAGTCGATGCCCCTGACATTGCCTTGGCCGACAGCGGATGGCCTGGCAGCCGGTTTCATTGCGCCGCGATTCGTGAAACCTGGGAGGAAGCGGGTGTCAGTCTGGCTAAAGCGGGAAGTCTGCCGCCCCATTTGGTCAATATCGATC
>JARGPE010000023.1:0-8780 GCA_029212835.1 Alphaproteobacteria bacterium
AAACCCCTGCGGTTCAACAGTCCAGTTGTTTCATCGGTGCGGGACAGATGCTCAAGGGTCGCGATCCGACGCTGCGCATTGGTTAAATCTTCTTGCGTCTCTTGGGCTAAGGACAGAGCATCCTGCAACAATTTGCGATAAGTCCTTATGTCTGCCCAATCATCAGGCAGTCCTTTTAAGAGCGGATGCTCAAGCTCTTTGGCTGGTACAAGACCTTGTGTGTCACTGATGAGACGCAACGTTTCAACTGCTTGGGCCATTATGATCTCTCCCATTTTCAAATGCCAATCTGCAGGAACAATGGCAATTCACGTGCCATGTGGGAGACTCCAACGAGTCCGCGGGCAAAAGGTCTGATCACTCCACGATGACCCTGTAATTTGTTTGGGCACAGGACATTTCCTGCCCAGTACCCCGGAATCGGATTCCTAGTAATGTGTGATCAATATAGTGTGGGTATTGACTGTAATGTTAAAACCGTTCGACCCATGGACGCAGTTCAACCTCCCAGGTCCAGGCACTGCGCGGCTGGCGGTGCAAATCCAGATAACTGCGCGCAATGGCATTGGGGTCCAGCTTATCATCTTCGGGGCAGGGGCTCGTGGTGATGCTGCCATCAATGATGAAATGTCCAATATGAATGCCCAGGGGCTGCAGCTCTCGGGCCATGGATTGGCAAAGGCCGCGCAATCCAAACTTCCCCATCGCGAAGGTGGAGGAGTTTGGATACCCCTTTATACTGGCAGATGCCCCGGTAAACAGGATCGACCCAGTGCCGCGGGGAATCATGCGCTTGGCTGCAGCCTGTCCAACCAGAAAGCCCCCAAAGCATGTTGTCTCAATCGCTTCTTTCACCGCGGCCGGGTCCAGATCTTGAATCGGGCCACGTACTCGCTTTGAGGCATTGAAGACGACCAGATCCGGCACTTGGGGCAGGGCATTGAACAGTGCTTCCACCTGATCCGGTTGGGTCGCATCGCAGGCATGAGCAATCGCCCCTGTTTCCTGGCACAGAGTCTGCAGCTTCTCCGGGTTTCGGGCCGCAAGGTGAACGGCCATTCCTTCCAAATGACACAGGCGGGCCAATGCCGCGCTGAGGCCTGATCCGACACCAACGATAAGGGCGGTTTCCTGCGTCTTAGTCATGGAATAATCCTGATGGTTGCAGTTGTTTTACACGACCCGGCTGGGCAAGGGCTGGCCGGCGAAATGGGCGGCCAGGTTATCCAGGCATCGGAAGCCCATATCGTTGCGCGTCTCCACCGTTGCAGACCCGATATGAGGTAATAGGAAAGCGTTGGGAAGGTCCAGGTAGCGGGGGTCCAGTTTCGGCTCCCCTGTAAACACATCCAGCCCCGCAGCAAAGACCTTGCCGGACTTCAGGGCGTCGATCAGGGCATCATCGACCACCACCGGTCCGCGCGCCGTATTGGCAATAACAGCCCGGTCGGGCAGCAGGGCGATCCGATCTGCATTCAGCCAGTGCTTCGTGTCTTCGGTCAGGGGACAGGTCAGCGCCAGGAAATCACACAGGGGCAACATGTCTTCTGCCTTGGCATAGAAGGTTGCTCCTTGATCGTCGCTGCCCTCCAATTGGCGGCGATTGTGATACATAATGGTCATGTCAAAGCCCTTGGCGCGCCGAGCAACGGCCTGTCCAATTCGGCCCATACCAACAATGCCCAGACGCTTGCCGCTCATATGGACGCCCAGCATGTCCCGTGGGGCCCATCGTCCCCATTTTCCCGCCCGCAGAGTGGCTTCGGACTCCTGTGCCATTCTAGCGGCACCCAGCAGGCACAGGATGGTCGTGTCGGCTGTCGCATCGGTCAGCACGTCTGGTGTGTTGGTGACGATCAATCCACGCGCCTTTGCTGCCTTCAAATCGATATGGTCGCATCCGACAGAAAATGTCGCCAGGATCTCAACCGATTTTGGCAGCGCCGTGATTGTTTCCGCATCCATCTTTTCCGTCGGGCTGCAGATGACCGCGCGGCAGCCTTCGGCGCCAGCGACGATTGCATCGGTATCAAGCGGCCTGTCTGTCTCATTAGGCCGTGCATCGAATTCCGCCCGGAACCGGGATTCAACATCTTCTGGCATCAGGCGGGTGGCAAAAACTTTGGGTAAATTGGACATGGGGTCTGCAGCTCCTTCATCATCTGATCTGGTTAGCTTAGGAGAAGTATCGTGACCCGTCACGCATTGTCAGAGGATCGTAACTTGACCCTGATCAGGAGCGAGACTAGCGTCGATGATGGTGATTTGCGATTGTTTCCTGACGTTTACTGGTTCGCATTGCGCCTGGAACCTGTTTGAATAGGAGTGGCGTCGATTAACCCGTCCAGTGACCCCCCACGGAATATTCAGGAGGAGGCCCCCGCTCCCGCACTCCCAAGTGTGCGCGAGGCCTTGCATGTTTGGTTCCGCATTGGCTGTCTTTCTTTTGGTGGACCGGCTGGTCAGATTGCGCTGATGCATCGCGAAGTCGTTGAAGAGCGTCGTTGGATTGGAGACCGTCGGTTTTTGCATGCCCTGAATTTTTGCTCTCTGTTGCCGGGACCTGAAGCGCAACAGTTGGCGACCTATTTGGGATGGTTGATGCATGGTGCGGTTGGTGGCTTCATCGCCGGTCTATTGTTCATCCTGCCCGGTGCCTTGGTCATGCTGGGCTTGTCCGTACTTTTCGTGACGGTGGGCGAGGTACCCGCCGTTTCTGCTATTTTCTTTGGCCTTTCCTGTGCAGTTGTGGCGATCGTATTGAATGCATTGTACAGGGTCGCCAAGCGCGCTTTGTCGGGGGCAATCGCCTGGACTTTGGCAGGGGGGTCTTTCGCAGCTTTATTCTTTCTGTCTGTTCCGTTCCCCATCGTTGTCATCACCGCCGCTGTTGTCGGATTTCTACTCCCTAAGCAATTTCATGGGGCAAATCATGACCCGGCACAGATGGGGGCGTTGGCGACACTGGATCACGTGATTTCTCAGAATCCTGATTTTATGGCACTGCGGGCGAAAAGTGCCAGACGGGCAGGGATTCTATCCTTGATCGCCTGGGGTGCCCCTGTACTGGCCCTGGTTCTAATGGGGGGATTTTATGCGGATGTGGCGCTGTTCTTTTCAAAGATGGCGGTTGTGACTTTCGGCGGGGCCTATGCGGTTTTGACCTATGTCGCGCAACAGGCGGTGGAGGGCTATGGTTGGTTGACGCCGGATCAAATGCTGACCGGGCTGGGTCTGGCTGAAACCACACCGGGACCGTTAATCTTGGTTCTGGAATTTGTTGGTTTTTTAGCAGGGTATGCAGTGCAAGGCACACTTTGGACCGGCGTTTTGGCGGCCAGTGTCACGCTGTGGGTCACCTTCACCCCCTGCTTTGCCTTCGTCTTTCTGGGCGCTCCTGCGATTGAGCGCCTACAGGAAAACTCTCGCCTTGCCGGTGTCTTGTCGGCGATAACGGCAGCGGTGGTCGGGGTGATTGCAAATTTGGCCTGTTGGTTTGGCCTGCGGATTTTGTTCACAGATCTGGCCACGCGTCAGGTTGGACCTGTCTCTCTGGACGTGCCGGTTCTGACCAGTCTGGATATATCGGCCGTTTTCGTGACGGCTTTGGCCCTGATGGCAATATTCCGCTATAAGCTGGGGGTGATTGCGACCCTTAGTATTTGTGCCGTCTTTGGATTGGGGCTGACGCTTATTGTGGGCTAGTTCCAGCCGCGCCCTTTCTTGACCGCTCCATCGCCCAGCTTGCTGCGTACAGCGTCCATGGCCCGTTCGATCTTGGCGCGTTTTCCTGCATCTGGATCGCCCAAATCGATCGGGTCGGCCCCGGCTGGGTCAGTCAATTCAGACATACCAATGCCAATCAGCCTGAATGCCCGCCCGTCGGCTTCTTTGTCCAGAATGGGGGCGGCAGTGCGATACAGAGTTTCGGCCAATTGGCTGGGGTCGGTCAGGGTACGCGACCGCGTGACGGTCTTAAATTCATTGGTTTTCAGCTTTAGCGTTACGGTGCGCCCGGCATAATTTTTTGCCTTCATGCGGCGGGCTACTTTTTCGCATAAGGGCCATAACGCATCCTTCAGCTTTGCGGCGGCAGAAATGTCCTCGTTGAAGGTGGTCTCTGCGGAGATGCTTTTGGTTTCTCCCTCAGGCTCCACACTGCGGACATCTTCAGCCCGGGCAAAGTGGTACAGCCGGTTGCCCATCGCGCCATACCGCCCAATCAGGTCAAATTTGTCATAGCTCATCAGATCGCCAATGGTATGGATTCCGTCTGCTTCCAAGGTGGCGCGCAAGGTTTTGCCCACCCCCCAGATAATGCCAACCGGTTTTGATTTCAGGAAAGAGACCGCTTCCTGCTCTCCAATCACGGCAAAGCCACGGGGCTTGTCCAGATCAGAGGCGATTTTCGCCAGAAATTTATTGTAGCTCAGACCGATCGAAGCGGTAACTCCTATTTCCTTTTCAATCCGTTTCACCAGATAGGCCAGTGTTGCTGCAGGGGGGCGACCATGCAGCCGTGTTGTGCCGGTCAAGTCCAGAAATGCCTCATCGATTGAGATCGGTTCAACCTGCGGGGTCATTTCCAGCATCATGGCGCGGATTTCCCGGCCTACGGCTGCGTATTTTTCCATATTGGGTCGAATGACAACGGCATTCGGGCATGCTTTCAGGGCCTTAAACATCGGCATGGCGGACCGGACGCCGTACAGTCTGGCGACATAACAGGCAGCAGATACAACACCGCGTTTTCCACCCCCCACCAGGACTGGTTTGTCGGCCAGGCTGGGGTCATCCCGCTTTTCGACGGACGCATAGAAGGCGTCACAGTCAATATGGGCAATCGACAGGCTGCCCAGTTCCGCATGGGCAATAACGCGTGGGGAATGGCATTTCGGGCATCGCTTTGGTGCCGCCTCCAGGGTGGGAAGCGTGATCTGGCACAGGCATTCCCGGCATAGGAACAGGGGGGAATCAATATCACTCATTCTGCGGGCCATAACCACGCGGCCCCGCGCACACCACTATCGGGGCCATGCTGATTTTGCAGCAATGGGGTGCTGACCGCATCAGAAAAGACGTGTTTCCCCCACAGCGCCGGGATGTCTTCATACAGGCTCTGAATGCCAGACAGCCCCCCTCCTAAAACAATGGCATCCGGGTCCAGAATATTGATGACATGGGATAGGGCGCGGGCCAATCGACTGGCATAGAGTTTCAGGCTGTCCTGCCGCTTAGGCGAATCGGCAGCAGCAATGGTTTCAGCCGGGATGATCTCCAACGCTGTCTTGGCATGATGTTTAGAAAGTCCCGGTCCGCTGAGATAGGTTTCTATACAGCCGGATTTTCCGCAATAGCAGGGCAGGGCGGGGTCTGTTCCCGCAGACGCCCAGGGCAGCGGATTGTGCCCCCATTCACCTGTGATAGCATTGGGACCATTTAGCAGGGCACCATTGCTGACGATCCCACCGCCAACACCTGTTCCCAGAATCACCCCAAAAACGGTTTGATATCCGGCTCCCGCGCCATCAACCGCTTCTGACAGGGTGAAGCAATCGGCGTCATTGGCGATGCGCACAGGTCTGCCCAGGCATTCTGTTGCATCCTGCAATAGGGGTTTGCCAATAAGCCAGGTCGAATTGGCATTTTTTACAAGGCCGGTTTTGGGTGAAACAGCCCCGGGAATACCAATTCCAACCGGTGTTGTTGTATCGCTGTCTTTGTCCAAATATGTGACCAAATCGCGTAACATTGTAAGGGTGGCATGGTAGTCTCCGCGCGGGCTCTCAACCCGATGTCGAGCCAGGATTTGACCATCCCGGTTCATCAAGATACCAGAAGTTTTTGTCCCCCCGAGATCCAGACCAATGCGCATTTATTAAAATCCTATCTGTGGCGGAATGCAAAAAGCATCGCCACCCCTGCTATTTTGTTATAGAACAATTTAAGGATCACGTTCCATTGGTCTGTTGATGTTAAGGTTTTGGTGCCTACTTTACACGGTGTCAGTTTAGACTGATATAGTGATTGGTGATATGCGGATAGGGGGCATGATGGTCAAAACGGTTTTGATTGTTGAGGATAATGAACTCAACATGAAGCTGTTTCACGATTTGCTGGATTCCAAGGGCTATAATATCCTTCAAACCCGAGATGGTATGGAGGCCTTGAAAATTGCCCGCAGCGCGAAGCCAGACTTGATTTTGATGGACATCCAATTGCCGGAAGTTTCAGGTTTGGAAGTTACCAAATGGATCAAGGAAGATGATGATCTGAAGCATATTCCTGTGATCGCGGTGACGGCATTTGCAATGAAGGGGGATGAAGAAAAGATCCTGGAAGGCGGATGCGAGGCTTATATTGCCAAACCGATTTCCGTAGCGAATTTCTTATCTACGATAGAGAAATTTCTCGCCTAATGACTAGGGGATTGAGTGTAAGGATGCGAAACAGATGACCGCAAGAGTTCTCGTGGTCGATGATTTGCGCCCCAACGTGAAGTTGTTGGAGGCTAAACTCACGAGTGAGTATTTTGAGGTCATAACAGCCCGTGATGGGATGACCGGCCTTGAAATGGCGAAGCATGACCAACCCGATATCATTCTTCTAGACGTTATGATGCCTGGAATGGATGGGTTCGAGGTCTGTGAGAAATTAAAGCAAGACCCCATAACAATGCATATTCCGGTTGTTATGGTGACCGCCCTGTCTGATTCTGCAGACCGCGTGCGGGGTCTTGAGGCCGGTGCCGATGATTTTCTGACAAAACCAGTGAATGATGCGGCTTTGTTTGCGCGCGTTCGCTCCTTGGTCCGTCTGAAAATGCTGATGGATGAATGGCGCATGCGTGAACAGACATCCGGTCAACTGGGCGTCATGCGTGATGATAAGCCAATCCATGCCGTTGATGCCTCTAATGCCAAGGTTTTGGTGGTGGAGGATAATCGGATCGATGCCCAGAAGATTGTTGATGCCCTGGATCGCGATAGTGCAACCAGTGACATTGTCGCCTCTGTCACAGAAGCAAATGAACGCTTGAGGATGGGGTCTTACGAGCTTCTCGTGGTCAGCCTAAGGTTGAAAAATGGGGATGCATTGCGCTTTTGCAGTCATGTGCGCGCTGCGGATGCCACCCGCCATACCCCGATGCTGTTAACGGTAGAGGAAGATGATACCGAGCGTCTGGCCAAAGCCCTGGATATCGGGATCAACGATTATCTGATCAAACCAATTGATAAGCAGGAATTGCAGGCGCGCGTGCGCACCCAGATTCGACGTCAGCGCTATCAGGATCGACTGCGCGAGAATTATGAGCGCAGTCTTGCCATGGCACTGACCGACAGTTTGACCGGCCTGTATAATCGTCGGTATCTGACAGCGCATTTAAGCGGCCTTGTTGATCGGGTGCGGGCCAGCGGTAAGCCATTGGCAATCATGATGTTCGACATTGATTACTTTAAAAAGGTCAATGATACCCACGGCCACGCCGCAGGCGATGAGGTCTTGATCGAGTTAAGCCGACGAATTGGCCTGAATGTCCGATCCATCGATACAATCGCTCGATACGGTGGGGAGGAGTTCGTCGTTCTGATGCCAGATGCAGATTATGGTGTTGCCAGTGTTGTGGCGGAACGACTGCGAAAGAGTATTTGTTCGGCACCAATTCATGCCCGCGGCGCACCGGAAGAGGGATTGAATATCTCAATTTCCGTAGGGGTTGCCCTGTTCGATTTCGATAATGATACGGGTGAAGACGTTTTGCGCAGAGCGGATAATGCGCTCTACGAGGCCAAGCGACAGGGTCGAAATCGCTGTATCGGCTATTCAGATGATGGTTCGTTTCAGGCAATCGGCTCCAGTGTTTCTGGACCGTCATTCAACGCGGCGGAATAAATCGCATATTCCGTTCATTAGATTGTTTTTCTGGAAATTTGGTTGGTTTACTGCCCTTCATTACCACTGGGCATTTCTGTATATCGGTGTGCTTGGAGTCACCAAACGGAACGGCGAAGAGCCATTGCTCTAAGCCGTACCGTTGGTGATTGCCAAACCTCGACCCACAAGATTTCTATTCTCTCGTGGGGCTTGATCATATGTTATTCGGGTGTTGCATCATTCGCTGCAGCTGCATCCAGCACAAAGCCGGTTTGCTTTGGCTCAACCCGTTGCATTGCTTCACGCTTCTCATCGGTCCATTCGGCGACCAGAATCAGTTCCATCGGATCTGCACCTTCCGCTTCAACTGGTTCCGGAACCAATAGTCCGGCTTCGCTGACATAGAATGTGTGATCACCAAAGGCTTCGGCCAGGGCGGTGTGGGGTGTACTTCCCTCTTCAACGGGATCGGCACCGGTCTGCTGTTTCACAGCAGCCAGTTGGCTGGTATTGAGCTTCATGGAGGTTCGACCTTTCGGGTCATTCATTCGGACCAGGTGTCGCGCCAAGGGTTTTTGAAAAGCCCTATGATCTGCTTTGGTCCATCGTTTTGGCGATACGCCGACACCGATGACTAATTTATGCCAGAACTTTCCAATTTGATCAAATGAGGCCCGGGAATCCATTGGCGATAGCAAATCATCCTTTATCGCCAATCAGTTTACGGCGTAGCCAACCAGATCCGATATCCATGGAGATGACCAGCATCAGGGTCAGGATGATCAGATAGGTGACGTTTTCCCAATCCTGATGGGTTTGCAGGGTCTGCACCAGTTTCAGCCCGATACCGCCTGCGCCCAATGCACCGATCACCGTTGCCGATCGTGTGTTGGATTCCAGATAAT
>JARGPE010000023.1:8790-26307 GCA_029212835.1 Alphaproteobacteria bacterium
AGATCGGCAGGATCTGCGGGATCACCCCGAAGTGATAGCGCTGGATCGTGCTGGCACCGGTGGCGCGTACGCCTTCGATTTGTTTGTTGTCGACATTCTCCAGTGCTTCGGAGAACAGTTTACCCAGCGTCCCGGTATCCGTGAAGGCGATCGCCAGGCTGCCGGTCAGTGGGCCCAGGCCAAAGGCGCGAATGAAGATTAGTGACCAGATCAGATTATCGATTCCGCGCAGGAAATCGAACACCCGACGCACAACCATGCGGGTGGAGGCAAATGGGTTGAAGTTTGCTGCTGCCATAAAGGCCAGGGGCAGGGCAACCAAACCGGCTGTCATCGTTCCCAGCACCGCCATCAGGATGGTTTCCAACAGGGCCTGAAAGACCAAGCCATGCTGCCATTCGGGATTATCCCAGAATTCTTTCAGCACGAATTGCCAATTTGGCACAGCGGGGTCAATGCGCTTGTCTGATTGAACCAACTGCCAAATCTGGTCGTTGGTCATTTTTGACAAGGGTGATTTCGGCGGAAAGAAGAAGTATTCCCAGCCCAGGAAATAGCGGTGAATTTCGATTTGAGCGCGAGTTACCTGGACACGTTTGAAGAGGACTGGGCGGACCTCAAATTTCACACTGGTGAAAGATGATCCCTCTGGCAAAATGCCCCGGTCGCGCATCTGTTGTTCTGATATTAAATCCGAGTAACCCGTAGCATCGGGGGCACGGTAAAAATTCTGTCCATTCACGATGACGGCGTGATAGCCGTCCAGCGTGACCTCGTCCTTGTTAAATCCAATACGGTAATCACGGCCTTTGGGGTCTGTATAGATGGCCAGACCGTCGCTGATCGCAACGCTGTAGCCATCGCCCAGATCAACAGTGCTGGCTCTGCCATCGACCTGAATCCAGTCAGGCGGCGTGTCAAAGGTGGTATCGCGTTGACGCTCAATGGTAACAACAACATTGCCATCCTTGGCATATCGATTGACGTGATATTTATAGGCGATGGTATCGACGGCCAGGATCGCGCCTCGTTCCAGTTTCGCCTTTGCAATCAGGTTCGGGATATCAAAGGCGAACCAAGCATAAGCGAGATAGAGAAAGACCGCGAGTAATGCGAGGATCGGTACCAGCGCCGCACGGCGCGATGTTTTCAAGACTCCCTCATACTGGCGGGTCAATCGATCATTATCTGTCAGGGTAATGGTCATGATGCGCCCCTAAGCCATTTGGAAGGTGCCGCCGACGAGGTTCCGGCGCAGGCGGCCGGAAATCTGATCGATGACCATGATGGTGAGGAATAGCAGTACAAAGATCGCCGATGTCATGGCGCCATCGCCCCAGCTGATCGCGGTGCGTAAATCCTGCCCGATCCCGCCAGCCCCAACGAAGCCCAGAATGGCAGATGCGCGGATGTTGATTTCAAAGCGCAGCAGGACATAGCTGAAATAATTTGGCAGAAACTGGGGGATGACGCCAAAGCGCATTCGCTGCAGCCAGGTCGCCCCGGTTGCCTGCAATCCTTCCAGTGGTTTACGGTCAATATTCTCGTTCACTTCGGAAAATAGCTTACCAAGTGCGCCAGCCGTATGGAATGCGACGGCTATCAGGGCCGGTACTGGAGATTGCCCCAAGATGTAAATAAGGAACAGCGCCAGGATCAGTTCTGGAAAGGCGCGGGTCACATCCATCAGGCGACGCGCGATGGGGACCAACCAGGGAAAAACGCCTAGATTGGCGGATGCGCAAAAGGATAAAATAACGGCCCCCAAGCACCCAAACAGGGTTCCCACGGCGGCAATATTGATCGTTTCAATCATGGAGGGGACATAGCCGATCAACAAGGTCAGCCATTTATCGGATTCAAAACTCTCAACAACAATTTCACTGGGATAATCAAAAAACTTGGTCAGTCCATTAAAGAAACTGCCAGAATTCATGTCCTCTGCAACCGAATAGCCGCTGACAAAGACTGCCAGACCAAGAATAAGGAACACCATTGTGTAGAGACGCCGGCGGCGTTCCATTTGAGACTGGTGTTGAAAAATCTCTCCAACGGTCGAGGACATGCAATAGAACCTTTGAGATTATAATCTTGGAACTGAAAGCAGGGGAGCCGCCCTCCAGATAGGTCAGGCAGGGCGGCTCCAACGCGTTAGGCTGCTAGCGTCTTAGCCACCAATTTTGGCTTTACGTGCTGCAACGATGCTTTCAAAGAAGCTGTGGTCAGTCAGCTTCATACCTTTTACTTCACCGCCGACGAAGCCATAGAGGCAATCCTTGTCGGTATCGATCAGGTTCATCAGGTAGTCGGTCAGTTTGGCTTTCACATCGGCCGGCAGGTCTTTGCGATACACAACTGGGCCGTTCGGGATTTCTTTTGAACGCCAGATTTCTTTCAACTGAGTCATGTCCACCAGGCCGGAATCCACAGCCTTGCGGAAGGCACCATTGTTGAAGCCGGTTTCCCATGCCCCCTGACCGTCGGCCCAGGATACGCCACCGTCATAATCGCCATTCATCACACCAACGATGGTCTGTTCATGACCGCCGGAGAATTTAATTTCCTTGAAATACTCACCGGATTTCATGGAGTAACCTGCCTGAGGAATTTCGATGGATGGGATCAGATAGCCAGAGGTTGAGTTTGGATCACCGAAAGCGAAAACCTTGTCCTGCATGTCCTTCAAAGAGGAGATGTTGCTGTCAACGCGGGCAAAACCGATTGAGTAGTAACCGGTGGAACCGTCCGGGTTGATCGGGATCATCACAGGCTCAACCATTTCAGGGTTTTCCAGATAGGCTTTGGCATAACCTGACGCGCCCAACCAGGCCATATCCAGATTGCCGCCCAACAGGCCTTCGATAACGCCGTTGTAATCAGCCGGTGCGAAGACTTCGACAGGAACGCCCAAAACTTTGGTCAATTCTTCCTGCATGCAGGCGCTGTTTTTCAGGCGGTCGGACTGGTTTTCACCACCCAAAATGCCCAGACGAAATTCTGTGATGCCATCGGCCTGTGCGGAAAGGCTCATCATTGCCGTGGTGGCAAAAGCAGCCGTCGCGACGGCGGCGGCAAAATTTCTGATTTTCATGGTCTTCCTCATTTCGGTTAAGTCATTTGATCTTGAGTTGGACGGAAGGTCTCCTCCGCCCCGCTTGCTTGTGCTCGCTATCTCGTCCGCCGCCCTAGGAGAATTCTCCGTATCTTCGACGGATTAGAGATTAACGACCTTCCCCGACGGCATCGGCTCGTCTTCTGCTTCATCGGGTATTTCTGCCGAAGCCCCCTCGGTTGTGATGGAGGTAGACGTTGCGGCTTCATTGAATTCCTCACCGGCACCGTAGATTTCACGGGCCTGATCGGTGGTCAGGTCATTTGGACCGCCGGAGAAAATGACTTTCCCTGCGCTCATCCCAACAATGTGTTCGCAATATTTACGGGCGGTATCCAGCGTGTGGAGATTGCAAACGACGGTGATGCCATCTTCCTGGTTGATGCGCTTAAGGGCATCCATCACTAACTGGGCATTCATAGGGTCCAGAGAGGCGATGGGTTCATCCGCAAGGATTAGTTTCGGTTTCTGGACCAAGGCGCGGGCGATCGCGACGCGCTGTTGCTGGCCACCAGATAAGGTGCCTGCTTGCTGAAGGGCGGTTTGCTCAATCCCCAACCGTTCCAGCGCCATCAGACCGTCCATCCGTTCCTTGTCGGTAAACAGACGAAATAGACTGCGCATTGTGCCGACATGATTCAGACGGCCCAACATGACATTGGTTAGAACGTCCAGACGCGGCACCAGATTGAATTGCTGAAAGATCATGGCGCAGTTCGCCTGCCAATCCCGCAACGCCTTACCCTTCAGGTTGGCAACATCCTGTCCGTGAAAGCGGATCTTGCCTTCGGTCGGATCGGCCAGGCGGTTTACCAGGCGCAAGACAGTGGATTTTCCTGCTCCGGACCGCCCGATAATGCCAACCATGGCACCGTCAGGAATGCGCATGGAGACATTGTCTACGGCGCGAAGTGTACCGAATTTCTTGGTAAGAGATTGAATCTCTAGCATATTTTCCCCTGCATCTGAAACAGTCGGTTAGGACCTGTGTGATGCTGTCGACCATGGTTTAACGAAGGCATGTCCCCGAATGCTCAGGCCTTTAACCCTGATGCAGGCCCTTGCTTACAGGGGTTGTGTTGCAAACCCGTGCAGGAAAAGTGTCGTGCTGGTGAAACAGTTGGCGAAAGGTCTATACAACGGTTGCGCCGGTGCCAGAATTTTGGCTCTACTAATCGTCTTATAATTGGAAAGGATTCAGCGTGGCCCAAAAAACGAACCCCCTAAAACTAAATAAACTTCAAGCGCGCACGCTGGTTTTGGCGCAAGTCATTGCGCGTGACCCCAATTCTTCACGAACCGATGATGCGACAGGGAATGTCACGCTGACGCGGATTCCTCATGCTCATGGGGATCACGTCCATGTTGGTGCCTTCACAGTACACGCCCGTGACGCCAGCGGATTCTCCAACCCTGCCGTTTGGGTCGCATTGGTCCGCAAGGGGTTGGTCGTCAGTCCGGATATGCACGCCATTACCCTGACGCCGGAAGGGGTTGCCTATGACACGGGACTGGGCGATCAATTCATGAGCGAATCGGATCACTGATTTAAGGACGGCAGCATGACCATTGATCTCTATACCTGGAGCACGCCGAATGGCCGCAAGGTCTCAATCATGCTGGAGGAAGTCGGACTGCCGTATAAAGTGCATCCGATAAATATCCTGAAGGATGAACAGTTCGCGCCAGACTTTCTGAAGATCAGTCCAAATAACAAGATACCAGCGATTATTGATCCGGATGGGCCGGGCGGGGAGCCTTTGGCTTTGTTCGAAAGCGGGGCAATTCTGACATATCTGGCGGAAAAAACCGGCAGCGATCTCTATCCCACGAATCCGCGAAAGCGCGCGATTACGATGCAATGGCTGATGTTCCAGATGGGGGGCATTGGACCGATGTTTGGTCAAGCCAATCATTTCCTGCAGTTTAATGCAGGGAAGTCGGCCTATGCCGAGGAGCGTTATCGGAACGAGGCGCACCGCCTTTATGGTGTTCTGGATAAGCGTCTGGGAGAGGCGGAGTTTATGGCGGGCGATTGGTATTCCGTTGCAGATATTGCAACCTATCCCTGGGTTGCCCGCTGGGAATGGCACCAAATTGATCTTGGGTCTCTGCCCAATGTAACACGTTGGTTTAAAGCCTTAGGCGCCCGTGACGCCGTCCAGAAGGGCATGTCTGTACCTTAACCTCGATTTTGTTAGGAATTCCCGCTATGGCCGATCGTGAAATCAGCTACAAGCCCTTATCTGGAATGGTTCTGCCCCGCTTTGCCGGGATCGCGACCTTCATGCGCTTGCCTCATGTCCTGCCAGAGGACGCTGATGGTGTGGATATTGGGCTGACGGGGGTTCCCTGGGATGGGGGCACCACGAACCGGGCAGGGGCCCGGCACGGTCCCCGGCAGATGCGGGATTTGTCGACCATGACCCGCAATTGCCACCATGTCAGTGGTATCATGCCCTATGAATTGGCCAAGTGTGCGGATTTAGGGGACAGTCCCGTAAATCCGATCCAATTGGAAGATACGCTGGAGCGAATTGAAGCGCATTTTCGAACCATTCACGAGAAGGGTATTCTGCCCCTTTCGGCGGGAGGGGATCATTTGATTTCCCTACCCATCATGCGCGCAATTGCTGACAAGAAAAATCCCTTGGGCATGGTGCATTTTGATGCCCATACGGATACCTGGGACCGCTATTTTGGGGGTGCATTGTATACCCACGGAACGCCCTTCCGTCGCGCGATCGAAGAAGGACTGTTGGATCCCAAACGGGTTATTCAGATCGGTATTCGTGGTGGTCTTTACGGTGCTGAGGATAAGGAATGGGGGCTGGCCCAAGGTATTCGGGTGGTGGAGATTGAAGAATATTTCGATCTGGGGCCGGATAAAGTTGCGGCCCTGGCTCGAGACGTTGTTGGTGGCGGGCCGACTTACATTTCCTTTGATGTCGATGGCATGGACCCTGTCTATGCCCCAGGCACCGGCACACCAGAGATCGGCGGATATTCCAGCCATGATGCGCAACGCATGCTGCGCGGCTTGCGGGGATTGGATATCGTTGGCGCGGATGTTGTGGAAGTTTCTCCCCCCTTTGATCCATCAGGCGCCACGGCTTTGGCGGCCGTGACCATGATGTGGGAGATACTGTGCCTAATGGCGGAGCGTGTCTCACATCGGTAAGAGCGCTGGCTTATAGAATTTCATCTATGCCATTGGTTGCATGGGATCTTCCATGCGATAGATGCATGTTTGATATTATAAAAATTCCATCAAAACAGAACAGCATTTTATGCATTGTTAACCATATATTAGGGGCGAGATGACAAATTCCCACTGTTGATTATGGAGCATACCGTACACGGTGAGGAACAGTCGCTCATGGCTACAAGAATTCTGACTTCAGAAGAGCCATTGTCTAATGGTTTTCACGAAATTCCGGTTCGGGATGCGGTGCGCGTTGGACAAATGGTTTCGCTGCATCTGGAAGAAATCGAAGACTCGATTGAACCTGTGCGTTTGGAAAAAATTAAGCATTTGGTCGGTGTTTTCGCGGATAAGGCGTTCAGAAGCTATTTAGGCCCACGCGATTCCTTTTTAGTCCGTGGTGATGGGAGTTATGTGGTCAGTTTTCATGAAGTCTCAAATGATGTTGCATTGTTAAAGGCCGGCAAAATAGTGCGGCTGGTAAATGAGCAATTATTGGGGCGGGTTGGTTACGAAGGTGCAACGATGAAAACGGTTGTGTCTGATGGAAAAGGCTGGCCATCCATCGATGCCTTAACAAAACCGAAATTGGCAGCACATTGAGTCGATAATAGATAACGCACTCTTTAAAAGTTTAATAGTTACAGCGTTTTAAGTTCTTAATTTTCAATAGAAATACGGTTTTCTTAATGGTTTTTCGCAGTTCTGGGACATCTGTTTAATCCTTGCCAATACTTCCCCCTTGGATCACTTGATAGGTTAAATCTCACCCTCAGAAAGAACCGCTTTTTGAAGAAGCTGCGGTAGGATTTATTATAAACTTTTGCTCGTTTTTTGGGGCATCACGGTGCCTGTTCGACACAATTCTTAGCAAACAGGCTGTTTACAAGCTCTAAAGCCTATGCTGTCCTATGCAAATAATAATAACTACGGACGAAAGAGCGCCCGAAATGCAGCCCTTTGCCATAGCCGGAGTGCAAATGCATGTTGGAGCTTACGCTGAGAATGTAACAGCGATCCGACAGCGCCTAGACTTGACTGTTGCTCGGTTCCCTTGGGTTCAGATGGTCATGTTCTCGGAACTCGCACCCTATGGCCCCTTACCGGAATATGCTCAGACCTTGCCTGGACCTGCAGAAGAAATGTTCCAGGAAATGGCGCGTGCCCATGGCGTGTGGCTGCTGCCGGGATCCATGTTTGAACGGGTTGGCGACAAAATCTATAATACCGCCATCGTCATTAATCCTCAGGGAGAGATTGTTGGGCGGTATAGAAAAATGTTTCCCTTCCGACCTTATGAGGCGGGGATTGAAGCGGGAACCGAATTTCTGATTTTTGATGTGCCAGAGGTTGGCCGATTTGGCGTTTCCATCTGTTACGACATCTGGTTTCCCGAAACCACGCGAACACTTACCGCACAAGGGGTGGAGGTGCTGTTGCACCCTGTCCTGACGGGCACGGTGGATCGGGACGTTGAATTGTCCATCGCGCGCGCCTCGGCGGCCATGTTCCAATGCTATATTTTTGATGTAAATGGATTAGGCGCTGGTGGTTGTGGTCGGTCTTGCGTTGTCGATCCATCCGGGACTGTGCTGTATCAGGCCGCTGGCCAGGAAGAGATTATCCCAATTGAGATTGATTTGACCCAGGTGCGTCGCCAGCGGGAAACAGGTCTCAAAGGATTGGGACAGACACAAAAAAGCTTCCGGGATCGTAGCGTTTATTTCTCAATCTATGACCCAACCTATGCGGATACTTCCTATTTATACAGTTTGGGGCCACTCGAAATGCCTCATCGGGGCTCTCGGGCTGGTCTCGACCTTAGACCTGGAACTATGGACCGCAGTGCTGCGGAGCCATTTGGGGAGCCTGCCGGCCAAGGTGGCATCAGGCTGCATGCCGTTGACACAGTAAATGGAGCAAATCGATCGCAAAACTAACAGGTGAATCAAAAAAAAGTGCTGCGCAAAAAAGCAGTAAACTGGGGGACACAAAGGGAAAAGCGTTGGCGGTACGGCGCGGAGATCCAGGCGATCTGACGGCGCATTACTCGGCCTCCCAATTGCGCAATGACAGCTGGAGCAAGCTGAAGAATGCGGCTGCCCGTCTTGTGGTCGCCGACAGGCGCGGGCCTGACTCGCCGATGCATAAGGTCGTGGCGGATTTGCTGCATAAATTGGAACCCATTGAGAGTTATTGGGCGTTTCCCGGGCGTGTGACCTTTGAGCGCCTGCATGCGATGTTTGAGGAACAGGAATATACGACCCTGGCCCATACGGTGTCGCGGATTACACGCGCCTTGATGTCTGACAGTTATCGCAGTCGCCATATCCACGTTATTCCGTCGGATGATGACGATAGTGATGAAGAGCGCTCTGACACTGCGGAAGAAAGGGCACGCAATCGCCCCTATTTCGAGGTGATGATTGTAGATGATCTGTCACCGCATCAGGAAACCACACTCAAACGATCCTTGCGGGACAAGCGCCGGACGGAAGATTCATTTGTCTATGAAAGCGTGGTGGTCGGCAGTTTTGAGGATGCGCTGATCGGCGTGCTGTTTAATCACAACATCCAGGCGGTCGTTGTGCGCTATGGCTTCCCCTATAAGTCCCGCCATGATCTGCCTATGTTGAAGCGCTATCTAAATCGGTTGGGTGATGAGACATTTGATGATCTGCCGCCGGAAGAATATGGCGTCAATCTGGCCTATGCCATCGGGAAACTGCGCCCGGAATTGGATATCTACATGGTCACGGATCAGTCCGTGGAGGATATCGCAGGGCGTGTCTGTGATAATTGTCGCCGGGTCTTCTATAACCAAGAAGACTATATGGAACTGCATCTGAACATTCTGCGCGGTGTTAATACACGCTACAAGACGCCGTTCTTCACCGCCTTGAAGGAATATTCCAAGCAGCCCACCGGCGTGTTCCACGCCATGCCGATCAGTCGCGGTAAATCCATAGCCAAGTCCCATTGGATCAAGGATATGGGGGATTTCTATGGGATGAACATCTTCCTGGCGGAAACCTCTGCGACATCCGGCGGATTGGACTCATTGCTGGATCCCCATGGACCGATCAAGCATGCACAGGAATCGGCAGCACGGGCTTTTGGCGCACGTCACACATTCTTTGCCACCAACGGTACTTCGACCTGTAACAAGATCGTGGTTCAGGCGCTGGTAAAGCCGGATGATATCGTTCTGGTGGATCGTGATTGCCATAAATCCCATCATTATGGAATGGTGCTGTCAGGGGCTCAGGTAGTTTATCTGGACAGCTATCCGCTGAATGAATTTTCAATGTATGGCGCGGTCCCGTTGCGCGAGATCAAGCATCAATTGTTGAAGCTCAAGACGGCTGGGAAGCTGGATCGGGTGAAGATGTTGTTGCTGACCAACTGCACATTTGACGGGTTGGTTTATAACGTTGAGCGGGTGATGGAAGAATGTCTGGCGATCAAGCCGGATCTGGTCTTTCTGTGGGACGAGGCTTGGTTCGCCTTTGCCCGTTTTGGCCCGACCTATCGTCAGCGCACCGCCATGCACAACGCGGCAATGCTGCGCGAGCGCTATCAGACCGGCGAGTATAGGGAACGATATGCGGCCTGGAAGGCAGATTTTGAGAAGGCCGGACCAGAGAAGGAGTCAACCTGGCTCGATCAGCGCCTGATGCCCGATCCGGATAAGGTGAGGGTGCGTGTCTATGCCTGTCAATCAACCCACAAGACGCTGACCAGCCTGCGTCAGGGATCGATGATCCACATCCACGATCAGGATTACAAATCCAAGGCCGAGGAATCCTTCCACGAAGCCTATATGACCCATACATCAACCTCGCCAAACTACCAGATCGTCGCCTCCCTGGATGTGGGGCGCCGACAGGTGGAGTTGGAAGGATTTGAGATGGTGCAGAAGCAGGTCGAAATGGCCATGGTTCTGCGCGAGAAAATTGCGACCCATCCTCTGTTGAGTAAGTATTTCCGTGTGCTGACAGCCAGCGATATGATTCCCGCTGAATACCGAGAGAGCGGTTGGGCTGATATCTGGGAGGCCTGGGCGAAGGATGAATTCGCCCTGGATGCGACGCGGGTAACGCTGCTGATCGGAAAAACCGGCCTCGACGGCGATACCTTCAAGAACAAGGAACTGATGGATAAATACGGGATTCAGATCAACAAGACATCCCGCAATACTGTCCTGTTCATGACCAATATCGGGACGACCCGGTCTTCTGTTGCTTATCTGATTGAGGTCCTGGTGAAGATCGCCGCCCAATTGGATGAACGATTGGACGATTCCTCCCCGGTTGAACGGGCATTGCACAATCGTCAGGTAACATCCCTGTTGGAAGAACTGCCACCACAGCCGGATTTCAGCCGCTTTCACGACTCCTTCCGCGCCAAGGGGACACAGAAGGGGCAAAGCCCGGATACGGCAGAAGGTGACATCAGAACCGCCTATTTCTTGGCCTATGATCAAGAAAATTGTGAGTATTTAAGCCTTGAAGACGGCTCATTGGACGCGGAAATGGCTAAGGGGCGTGAGATCGTATCATCGACCTTTATCATTCCTTATCCACCGGGATTTCCAATCCTGGTACCAGGGCAAGTCTTGAGCATCGAAATTTTACAATACATGCGGGCATTGGATGTGAAGGAAATTCACGGCTATCGCCCGGAGTTGGGACTGCGCGTGTTTACACAAAAGGCGTTAAAAGACGTCGCTAAAAAATGAACCGAACAGAGAGAATGGGGAACTATGACCATGGCAAAAAAGGCCACAGCAAAGAAGACATCAGCAAAAGCAGCCGTTGCCGCCGAAGGGAACACCTCTGAGGCAATAACCACGAAACCGGCCACAAAGATGGCAGTCAGGAAAGCCAGCGTGAAGAAGGCGACCGCCAAAAAGGCGACGGCGAAGGCTGCGCCCAAAAAAGCTACGGCAAAGAAAGCGTCTGCTGCAAAGGCCACCACGAAAAAGGCTGCTGGGAAGAAGGCCTCCGCCAAGAAAGCCACGGCCAAGACTGTTCCGGCAAAGGCTGAAGCAAAACGGCCTGTTGCGAAAAAGGCGACGTTGAAGCTGGGTACGAAGAAGCGTATGCCACGGGGAAAGAAAGTCTTGAAGGGCATGTCGGATATCCGACGGTTCTTCCATCGCAATGAAACCCCGATTGTGTTCATCAGTGCGACCAATTTCAATCTGTTGGGTATGGATGAGTGGGTTAAAAACTTTAAATATATCAATTACCTAGACTGTTACGACGGGCGTCATCCGAATGTTTTTGTTCCCCAGGAAGCGCCGCATGCAGAATTCCAGTCGATTGAGGATATCAATAACTACCTGCTGCAGCATAAAGAGGTACTGGATACCGTCGGTGCAATGGGAAAGAACGCGAAAGCGGTCTTCCTGATGTTCGATGAAGAGACAGAGAAATTGGCGAAAAAGGCCAAGATGGATGTCTGGTTCCCGAAGGCAAAACTGCGTACTCGGGTAGACAACAAAATCATCACGGTGCGTATTGGTGACAAGGCGGGCGTCCCGTCAGTCCCCAATATTCTGTCTAAAATTGAAAGCTATAAGCAACTGCGTGAAGTCTCCAAGGATCTGGGAGAACATCTGGTGTTGCAGTCAGCTTTTGGTGATTCCGGCCACACGACGTTTTTCATCTCTACGGAGAAGGACTTTAAGAAGCATCAGTCCGAAATCATTGGCCAAGGTGAAATCAAGGTTATGAAACGGATCAATTGCCGGGGCTCGGCGATTGAGGCCTGTACGACAAAGGCTGGGACGATCGTTGGACCCTTGATGACGGAGTTGGTCGGTTTTCCGGAACTGACGCCTTATAAGGGCGGATGGTGTGGTAACGAGATATTCGATGCCAGCTTCACACCAGAAATTCGCCAGCAAGCCCGAGAATACACCTTTAAATTTGGGGAGCAGCTGCGCAAGGAAGGCTATCGCGGGTATTTTGAGCTCGATTTCCTGATCGATATGGACAGTGGCCTGATGTATCTGGGGGAATTGAACCCTCGCATTACGGGGGCGTCCTCCATGACCAACCATGCGGCCTTTGCCCATGCTGATGCGCCGCTGTTCCTGTTCCACTTGCTGGAGTTCTCCGGCGTGCCGTTTGAGTTGGATGTGGAGGCCCTGAACGATCGTTGGGCTGATCCAGACAATATCGACAGTTGGTCCCAGTTTGTCATGAAACACACTGAAGATTCGGTGGACATCATTACCGAAGCCCCCGAAAGTGGCATCTACACCATGAACCCTGATGGAAGTATCGATTACAGTCGGTTCGACTATCACCGTCGTGCGGTTGCCAGTGAGAATGAGGCGTTTTTCCTTCGCATTTCCGGGGTCGGCGACTACCGGTATGAAGGGGCAGATCTTGGCATTCTGGTGACCCGCGGCCGTCTCATGAGCAATAATTTTAAGCTGAATAAGCGGGCCAAGAAATGGATCGATGGAATGCGTGGGAAGTTCAAGGGGCGGGGCCTGCAACCGGCACCGACCGCTGGGGCTTACAAGATCCTCTAGTTGGCACAGAACCCTATTCTTTTGAGAATCCGCGTTTTGGATTGCCAGAAGAAGAGTGGCCCTATCGGTCCAACCCCCTGACTCCGGGGGCGGACGGAGAAAACATGGACCTTTATTTTCAGTCGGTTTCCGAAAAGAAACCTGGCGAAAAATGGCAAAGCCTGTTTGAGAGATATTGGCCTGCTTATCGGGCTTGGTATCTCTCCGACGGGTTAGAACAACGCGCAACATGGCTGACTTGTAAGGAGGCCCTGGAAGCGCATATGCCGCGTCTGTTGCCCACGTATAACCACCTTTGTGATCTGACTGGCGGCGGTGATCTTGCCGCTCGGTTCCTCAGCCTATGGCGTCCGCCTGCCTATATTTCGGGTTGCAGTCAGATCGTCTGGTTGGGCGATGGCCCAAAACTGGTGCGCAATTATGATTACAGCCCGGCCCTGATTGATGGCGTGGTGATGGAAAGTGCCTGGAACGGCACTAAAGTTATCGCGATGACAGATTGCCTGTGGGGCGTTCTGGACGGTGTGAATGAAAAGGGCCTGGCGGTCAGCCTGACCTTCGGAGGGCGTCGCGCTGTGGGGGAGGGATTTGGTATCCCCATCATTCTGCGCAATATCCTTGAGTTCTGCGAAACGGCAGAGGGTGCAGCTGAAGTTCTGGCCGATGTGCCGACCCATATGGCGTATAATGTGACGGTCGTTGATAAGACTGGACGGTTTACCACGGCCTATCTGGCACCAGGCAGCCGCCCCGTGATCAAATCGGTTCCCTATGCGACGAACCATCAGGGGCGGATCGAATGGCACGACCATGCCCGTGCTACGGCGACGTTGGAACGGGAACAGTTCCTGCGGTTCCGTTTGGAAGATGATAAGGTCACCTTCCCGAAACTGGTAGAGGCCTTCCGTAAACCGCCCCTCTATACCAATGCCTATCAGAATGGTTTTGGCACCATCTACACCGCTGTTTATGACCCGGTGGATGGCAGCGCGACCTACCTTTTTCCGGACGGGTCCAGTAAGCGGTTCAGCTTTGGCGATTTCAAAGAAGAAGCCTGGACCATGCCCATCGACGGCAATGGTGCCCCGAAGACCCGTGGCATGGATCTGTTTTAGCCTGATCTTTTGAGGTGTTTACGAAAGTTGCGGCTGCAGTTTTAAAATTTCTGATAGGGTTGCTGTGGTTGGGTTGGGCAGCAGTTCGATCAGCCGCCGTGCACGGATCAGGTCTTGTGGTGTATCGACGGCAATCGACAGGGACTCATATCCCAGATCATCTGGCGCCACGCTAACGATGGAAAAATCTGAAGGATGTTCATAGGCATAGAGCGTTACATGTTCGCGATAGGCCAGATCGGGCGTCGCGGCCAGAATACGCTTCATCGCGTCCTTGGAAACAGCCTCGGCACTGGCCCCTATGGGGAAGGAACGGGGATAGACATTGGTTGCCAGGTCCGCGCCACTATCCAGGAAACGTTCGGACACCTGGTCGACCACGGCTGGATCGGCAAAGGGACTATCGCCGCAGATGCGCACAAACCAATCCAAACCAAACTTAGTACAGGCATCGGTACAGCGTTTCGCGACATCCATGGCATCGCCACGAAAGCAACCAATGCCTTCTTCTTCTGCAAAGGCTTGTAGAGGATCATCCAGGGCGCGATCGCTGGTGGCCAGGATCATGTCAGATACATGATGGCATCGGCGCAGGCGGTCGATGGCACGGCCCAGAACTGTTCGCCCGCCCAGATCCATCAGCCCCTTGCCCGGCAAGCGCCTGGAATCCAGCCGCGCCAGCAGCAGTAAGGCTGCCGGGCCCCGTTTTGTGTCGCTCATCTCAGTTGGCTTCCACTTGCATCTGCGCACGTTGCCATTGATCCGCATACCATTCGCAATAGCGTTTAAAGCCTTGTTCCAGGGTCCATTCGGGCTCAAAGCCAAGTTTTTCCTGAGCACGGTCGATAGACAATGTGCCCCGGATGGGTTTGTCGACAGCCCGGGGGCGTTCTTCCAGGATCGCATTTGGCACGACCGATTTCACCACGGCGGCCAAATCCGCAATCGTGCGGGCATTGCCAAAGGTAATGTTGAAGGTGGAACTGTCATCATGGCCCTTATGCAGGGCCAGTGCGCGCACCATGCCTTGCACAAGGTCATTGATATAGGTGAAATCCAGACGGCCATCGCCGCCACCTTCCAGCAGCAGGGGCTTTCCGGTCAGCGCGTTTTCAATGAAAACCTGGCTAACACGCCGGGAAATACAGCGCTCTCCATACAACGCAGACGGGCGGATGACTGTGGTGCCCAGACCATATTGCGTGCGATAGGTTCTAACCAGCCGTTCCCCCATGAATTTTGCATTGGCATAAATGCCCTCAGGGCGCGGGAATGTGGTTTCGTCGACGCTGGCCCCTTCGAAATCGCCATAGACAGTGGAGGAGGACATGAACATGACTTGGTTGATGTCACGAACCTTGGGGCGCACCAATTCCAGCACATTGCGCAATGTGATCAGCTGTAGGTCAAAGGCCAGACCTGGCTCTGCCTTGGCATCTACGGCGCTGGCAATGGCGGCCATATGCACAACCTTGGTCGGTTGGAACGCCTCGAATACGCGCCCCAGATCCGCGAGAAGGCGCGCATCACAGTTCATCAGTTTGACGCCATTTTCCCGCAACAGCAGGAACCGATCCAACAGAAAATTCTGATAGGCGGTGCGCTGCACAACATTGCGGCCCGGTTCATAGCAATTCTCAATCAGACTGTTGACCATCAGATTGTCGGAAATGCCAACCGTGGCGCCCATACGCGATAATTCAAGGGCCAGATTATGGCCAATGAAACCAGCGCCCCCAACCAACAAGATACGTTGGTCTGCAAGACTGGGTCTTAACGTTTCATAGGGTATCGTACTCATTGCGGTGTCTCCTTCTGGTATACCCGCGTGGTCAATGACAGGGGTGATGGGGGCTGGGCATTCTGCGTTACCCTCATCAAGAGGCCTCATTATACGCTTCCTGAAACGCGTTGCCTACTCTCTGTGCATCACTTTCGCTCAGATGTGGGCCGACGGGAAGGGAGATCGTCTGATCCGCCAACCATTCCGCGACAGGGAACTGTCCTGATTTATATCCATACTTTTGTGAATAATAAGTAAACAAGGGGACTGGTCCAGGATAGTGAACCGAAGATCCGATCTGGCGCTGTTTCAATCCTTCAACCACGCGATCCCGGGAGATTGAGCCATCGCGCGGTAGGACCGCGTTCAGGCAATAGTGGGAAGAGGTCGCCGGCCCCACTTTATCAGGGAACACGGTTACACCCTCAATCTTACCCACGATGGCGCGCAGTGCGGCATCATTTCGTGACCTGTCGGCCATGAAATTATCCAAATGGGGGATTTGGGCCAGCCCAACAGCGGCCTCAACTTCGCTCATGCGGTAATTCATGCCCAGTATATCTACATCATACAGACCAGGTTTCGTGCGTTCGCCCAGGGCACGGTTATAGCCAAAGGCACGCCGTCGCCGCAGATCATTTGCAAGGACTGGATCATTGGTAGTTACCATGCCTCCTTCGATGGAGGTCATGTGCTTAACCGGATAGAATGAAAAGCTTCCGGCCAGGCCAATCGTCCCTGCCTTTCGATTGCCCCAAGTCGCATCCACGGCCAAGGCACAATCTTCCAATACGAAGGCCTCTTTGGATTTGGCCACAGCCATAATCCTGTCCATATCACAGGGCAGGCCCAGATAATGAACCGGCATGATCGCAGCCAGAGGACCATCCAAAGCCTCCAGGGCTGCGGGGTCCATGTTTCCTGTGGCGGGATCAACATCAATGAAGACGGGTTCCGCGCCGACGAGTTCTACCGAATGGGCCGTTGCCACATGAGTCATCGCAGGGACCGCGACACGGTCGCCAGGTCCAATGCCGCGGGTGAATAGGGTTAGGTGAAGTCCCGCTGTACAAGATGATACAGCGACTGCTTCTGCCACGCCAATCCGCTCAGCGAAGGCTTTCTCAAAGGCTGGGGTAACTGTGCCATGCACCAACATACCGCTTTCCAGAACGGCACGTACCGCATCAAAGGCATCGGCATCCAATTGCGGTTTACCAAATGGTATCGGTGTGTTGGTCATAATGCGGCCTCTTCAAGAACTGTTTTAGTATCAATCCGCAAAGCAATTCTCACGCCAGATCAGTTCATTAGCGTGTTGTGTATTATGACTTTGCGGCCATCGCGTGAAATTCTTCCTTTATGTTTCCTGTCGCAAGGTCTTGAATATGAAACGTGTAACCGCCTGCAGGACGGGGCGGAGGTGCATCGTGGCGCAATCTTGCTGTATCGGTTAGGGACAGCATTCCCAGCAACCGAATTTGTCCTTTGCGCCGGACAGGCAACAATACCCGTTCAAACTCAAGATACTCTTTGTTAGGCAGAACGATCATGCCCCCAAAGATAACCAATGTATCTTTAAAAACATTAAAGAAATAAGAAGAAGTAATTTTGTATAAATGCGGAGGGACGACCTCGTCCAGATATCGCCCTGTAATTTGATAACCTAAGAGGGAGTTCACGTTCTCGCCGGACACCCGATACTTCAAGCGGTTGTCTATCTTTTCCAAAAGGTAGAGGTTGGGAAGTAAA
>JARGPE010000280.1 GCA_029212835.1 Alphaproteobacteria bacterium
CGGATGATCGTTGCGACCCCAACTGCCGGGCTGATAATGACCGGGATAGCTAATCTGCCACAGTTTTGCGACGCCATCGCGATAGGCGTCATCCCTGTGCTCTGGATGCCAATACCGCGGGTCTTGCATCGTGCCCTTCATGAAATCATCAATTTGCGCCTGAGTGGTGGCAGGGGTCGATGCCTTTTGCCGGGCCTGAATGCGCTCAATTGAGGTCTGCATCGGGTCCTCGACAGCGCGCGGTTGTGCCGTGCCTTTGGCGCTGCCGAGTGCCGGTTTTGGACCCTTCCAACGCCGGTCATCCAAAAAGTAGAATTCAGTGCCTTCGTCGACCTCAAGGCTTGGTATGGTGGGAACATAGTTCATCTGTCTGGGCTTGACCCGTGCGATGGCGTGTCTCCGGGTTCCTGGCTTGATCGGGTTCGTATAGTAACTAATTTGATCCTCTTTTGTTCTGATTTGGTTGATTAAAAAAGGCGGTCTTCCGCCTTGCTGATAGGGGCGCAATCACGTCATGCGCACACCATTACCGTCTATTCATACTTTTTATAAACTCTTAGTTTAATTTATGTCAACGCATAAAAAGAACAAAGTTATAATAAATCAAGTTTGACTGATGCGGATACCAAAATACATGGCAAGGAAGGCCAGGATACCGACCAGCAGCACCAGGGCGGCAATGACCAGAATGTTGGGGCCTGATTTACCAGAACCAGAGGAATTGCCGCCCAGTTCCAGTTCAACTGCCGCGATCCGGTCACGGATTTTTTGCGCCGCATCGTCCTTTTGATCCTTCATGGCGCGCAGCATCATTTGCAGACGCTGTAGCTCTTGTTCTGCGGATTTGCGCGACCGTGCCATGGCATGCCTATCTGTGTCAGGGTTTTGGATATTTCGACCGTTTAGCGTATCAGCACTTGCGCCCTAATTGAAAGGGATTGGATGTCATTCAGGGTCAGCATTCTGTCCCTCCCGCACCAATGCCCCCTTACCAGCGCGCATTGCCGTGATATATCTGTTTATCATAAACTGTGCGCTAAGATGTGTTGAGGGAGGAAGTCAGTCAAATGCAAGGTGATATATCTGCTGCGGAAGCAGCCTTTCGCGCCAAGGCGCAGCAGGATGGATTTTGTGATCCATTACAGAAAGTGGTGGAGGCAGACCGCTTCAACGCGCCCCACAGCCATGATGATACATTATTCCTGTTCATTCAGGCCGGTCAGCTGACGGTCGATAAACCCGATGGATCTGTCATTGGAACACCTGGCAAAACGATAACGGTGGCCGCTGGATTGGATCATACGGAACAGGCCGGACCAGAGGGTGCGACGATCCTGGTTGCGCGGCGCTGATACGGATCGACCGGGGGACCAGCCTGCCCCGGATCTGATATTACCGCCGGCCCACCTCTTCCGGGGAAATCGGGATATTCAGAACATGACCGGACTGGTTCCGATAGGCGTCGATTTCCACGCGATAGACGGTTTTGATTGTCTGTGCCGTCAGCACCTCATGCGGGTCACCGTGACAATGCAGGTCCCCCTCCATCAGCAGGGCGATTGAATCGCATTGTCGCGATGCCAGATTCAGATCATGGATCGCAGCCAGAATGATCGCGTCGTTTTCCTGTGCATAGGATCGCAAAACCGCCAGGACGGAAAGCTGGTGATGCAGATCCAGCGCGCTGGTGGGTTCATCCAGGATAACCACGCGCGGTTTGCGCATAAGGCGTTGCGCCAGCAATACGATCTGCTGCTGCCCACCCGACAGTGTTGCGATGGAGCGGTCGGCAAAATCCGAAATCATGAAATGCTGCATCACCTGCGTCGCGGCACTTAAATCCTGGTCCGAAATGCGCCAGCCCAGTGTTTCCCGACGCCCCAGCAGCAGCACTTCCAGCACGGTCAGACGCGATGAAACGCCATGGGTCTGGGGAAGATAGCTGACAACTTTGATATCCACAGGCGCACCGTCCAATTGGATCGCACCCTGATAGGGAAGATGCCCGGCGATCGCCGCCAGCAGGGTTGTCTTACCCGTGCCATTAGGGCCGACCAGGGCGGTCATCGTGCCGCCATGCAGGTTCAGATCAAGGGGGGAAATGATGCACCGACCCGCCCGTGCAACAGATACGGCCTGAAGCGTTAAATGGGTCATTTGCCGACTCCCTTATGGTTCAGGATGACGGCCATCAGCATCGGTATGCCAGCGATAGCGGTGATAATGCCAACGGGTATGGCTGAGCCGGGCGACAGCATTTTACCCAGAACCGATGCGCTGATCAGTATAATGCTGCCGGTAATCGCCGATAGGGGGATGGCATAGCGGTGATCCTCGCCAATCACGGCGCGGCTGACATGAGGAGCGATCAAGCCGACAAAGCCGATGGTCCCGACGAAACATACCGCAGCAGAGGTTAGCAATGCGACAATGACAAAGGTGCGCTGGCGCATTGCCTGCAGGTTCAGTCCCAGGCTGGCGGCATTCGCATCGCCCAGACGCATCGCGGTCAGATTCCAGATATCACGCAGGACAAACGGCAGGCAGATTATCAGGATCACACCACTGACCGATACGCTGGTCCAATTGGCCTTCAGCAATGTGCCAAACAGCCAGAAAACGATCTGCTGCAGGACCTCTGGAGATGCCATGAATTGCAGCAGTGATTGCAGGGACTGGAAGAAAAACAGCACGGTTATGCCAGACAGGACCAGCATTTCCGGCGTTGCCCCGCGCCAGACGGCAATTACATAGATGATGGCGCAGGCAACCAGTGTCATGAAAAAAGCGCTGATTGGAATGACCAGAAAGGACGGCAGCGGTATCCAGCCGCCATACATAATGGCCAGTGCCGCCCCAAATCCGGCGGAAGCGGAGAATCCCAATGTGAACGGGCTGGCCAGTGGATTGGCCAATATGGTCTGCATCTGCAACCCGGCAATCCCAAGGCAGGCCCCCACAATCACCCCCATTATGGTCTGGGGCATTCTGATCTGCCACAGGATGGTTGCGGCGGTTCGGTCTTCGCCCGCCGGACCCGCCATAAAGGCCTGTGACAGATCAGCCAATGACATGCCCGACGGACCGGTTAACAGGTCCAGCAGGACTAGCGCGACCAGGATGAGGATAGACAGCAGGATCAGAATGATCCTGCGGCCCTCCGCACGGGCATAGCGCGTGCGAATGCTGGTGTCGGACATGTCGTTCCGCCCTATTTCTTCGCCGGATCCAGGGCCAGGACATAGACGCCCTCGGCTTCAATCGGCAACCAGGCCTTATAGTAGGCTTTGATTTCCTCATTCGGATCAACATCGGCAAAGGCTTCTGGGTACAGCGCCTTGGCGATATAGCGGCTATAGATAAAATCCGACAGGGTGCGCGCGCCGCCATGATAGATGGCATAGACATCACCGGATCTCACTGCGGGCAGATCCGACCAGCCGGGGCGGGTCAGATAGGCCTGCATCCGCTGCCGGGCTAAGGCCGGATCGGCGGAAAATCCAACTTGGACGGATTGGTCTTGGTTGATCCATTCGGACCCGGCCAGCAGAATGATATCGGGTTGCTGGGCCAGAACATATTCCGGGTTCAAGGGACCCCAATTTTCGATCTGTCCCTTCGCGATGTTGATCCCGCCCAGACTCTCGATAACCCCACCCCACATGCCATTGCCATAGCTGTTGCCAATCGTCTGAGGGCCCTTTTGTGCCAATTCGACGTAGACCTTCTTGTTGGAGGGGCCTGCCTTGGCAACGCGGGCCATTGTATCATGATAGGCATTCTCATACAGGGCGGCCAGGGCGTCAGACCGGTCCTGTGTTCCCATCAAGGCCCCTAATGCATGGGTCGAGGCCAGATGCTTTTCCAATGTCTGGGCGTTATAGTCGATAACGACAACCGGGATTCCCGCCTGATCAAACTGCTCAACATTCTGCCCCAGGGAATTCCAGGACCATGCCGACAGGATCAGCTGATCGGGCCTGAGAGAAATTAGTTTCTCTATTGAATTATCCCAGGTTTCCGTGT
>JARGPE010000024.1:0-22172 GCA_029212835.1 Alphaproteobacteria bacterium
GATTGGGTCATGCCATTTCAAGATATCCCTGATTGGACAATGCTATTGGGGCGCGATGCCTTGCTGCATGATCGGGTGGCATTATCTTATCGGGAACGGGATGGGCATCTGGACCCGATCACCATTCGGGATATGCGATTGGAAACAGATTTAGAAGCAGGCGATGAGCGTGATAAGCGCCTTGCTGAAAACGAAATAGCGATCAGCCGTACCGATTCACAAGGCGCATTTCTTGAGATTCTCGCTATGTTTGGCCGAAAATATGCGGAAATAAATGGGCAGACAGAACTGCGTAATGTGAACCGTTCTATACTGATGACGTTGAGTGATGAGAGTCCTCAAAACATGCTACGCTTGGTTCGGATCATCGTGGGGTCGGTCGTTGCGGGTGCCTCAATCTCGCGCGAGGATCTGCAAGCTCGACTGGATATTCTCAGCGACTATGCTGCGCCGATCTGTTCCCTGGTCACGGATGATAGCAGCCGCGCAGTCGGTTTTTTGAGTCGCCAAATGAGCCTGTTGGAGCAATTGCACCAAGGCGTTAAGGACTATTGCAGCACCCAGCGTCCAGACGAAGTCATGGAGGCTGGGCGGATCATTGACTTCAACCTAAATACTTTCATTCAATACTCGTTGGAGAGGGCCTCAGCGATAAAAGGGGCGCTGCTGGACGATCACTATTATCTGGATAATAAGAAGTATCAGAGTTTGCTGGCACTGATCCGAGAGGAACGCATTAAGATTTCCTTCGCATTGGATGGTTGGGCTGGGCATGCCACGCGCTGGCTTAGTGTGGCTGAGGATGATTTTCCCGCGCGCAATGCTGTGCTGACCTTCATATTACGTCAAATGCCCGCCCCGCCGCAGGAGCTGGATGACTTTGTCGAAAGACGGTTTGGCTCTGAGAACCTGATGTCGATGCGGGGACGCATTGTTAAAGAAATGCATTCCTGGATGGATGATAAGCTGGATCAGGAAATTTACCGTCGTGTCATGCAGGGACGAGTGGATCCGACACTCAGCAAGAAATCTGGCAAGGAAACGCCAGATGTCACGCAGGCTGTAAGGCAAGCGATGACGTCGGCAAAGGATTAGGAACGTTCTGCCTTGTCCTTTCAGCAGGCTGTTTTCGACAGGACTGTCTCTGTGCCTGCGAACATGATCTATTAGTCTATCGTCAGATGAATGGGCGTCAGGATGATTGAGTGGCAGGATGAAGCGATCCTTCTTTCGGCCCGTCGCCACGGGGAGAATGCGCTTGTCTTGTCTGTATTGACCGAACATCACGGACGGCATGCAGGATTGGTAAGGGGGGGGCAATCGCGCAAGCTGAAAGGCGTGCTGCAGCCAGGCAACCGGCTGGCCCTGTCGTGGCGTGCGCGGTTGGAGGAGCATTTGGGAGCCCTGACGGTGGAACCGGTGCATGGTTATTCTGCGTTGCTGATGCAGGATTCCGGGCGTTTGATGGCGATGGGGGCGGCCCTGTCTATGGTAGAGGCTGCCTTGCCAGAGCGCGAACCCCATCCGGGTCTGTTTCACAGTGTAGATGCCCTTATGGTCGCATTGGAAAGTCCCAATTGGGCGGAAACTTATGTTCGATGGGAGGTTGGTTTCTTATCTGAACTGGGCTTCGGTCTGGACTTGTCCAGTTGTGCCGCAACCGGCGTGACAGAAGATTTGTGCTATGTCAGTCCCCGTACAGGTCGGGCCGTATCCGCTGAAGCGGGGGAGGCTTATCGCGATAAGCTGCTCGTTTTGCCCAGCTTTATGACCGGTCTTGGCAATGCCGGGCCAGATGCGCTGGCCGATGCGATGAAGACGACGGGTTATTTTCTGAACCGGCATGTCTTTGATGTTTTGGGAAAACCTGCACCTGACATGCGGGCTCGCCTTCAGGCGCGGTTTTTGGCCGGAAAGACCTGAAAGAAAATTTGATTTAGAAATGGAAAAAGCCGCCCCAAATCAGGGGCGGCTTTCCCAAAGCGTCAACCCGTTGCGGGTTAGCTCTTACCTTGTGTCACGGGCGTTGAGGTGCCGCCGGTTTCCATTGCCGTCGTATCACCCTTTTTCGCCTGATGGGACCCCGAGCATTCGGCCATCGCCGCACTTGAGATCGCCGATCCGAACATGAGGATCGAAGCCACCACTAGAGTTTTCATGCTTTTAGACACGGGATCACCTCCTTTCGCTTGTTGAACCTGTTAAAAACAGTACATCGATTTGAGACAGGTTCAAGGGACATAAAGTAGGGTTATTTCCTCTTTCTAGCTTTTAAGGGCACCTTGGAAGACTTCTGGGTCCACATTGCCCCCGGATAGAACGGCAACAACCGGTTCATCGCCGGGGGGCAATTTACCCGACAGGATGGACGCTAATGCAACGACACCGCCAGGTTCTACGACCAGTTTAAGGTCCAGGAAGGCTGTGCGCATCGCCGCTAGGACTTCCGCATCTGACACGGCCAAACCGCCGCTCAGTAAGGCTTGGTTCAATGCAAAAGTGATAATGCCCGGAGTCGGAGTCAGCAAGGCATCGCAAATGGATCTTGCATCCGGGGAGACGCTCTCGCGGTTGCCACTGGCTAGGGAGCGGGCCGTGTCATTAAAATCTGCAGGCTCTGCGCTGTAAATTGGTAGCTCTGGACACAGTTTTGACAGCGCCAGCGCTGTTCCAGACAGCAACCCACCCCCGCCACAGGGAACTACAACGGCGCAGGGGGTAACGTTCAGGGCGTCCAACTGTTCAGCGATTTCTATACCGATCGTGCCCTGTCCTGAAATAATAAGAGGATCATCATAGGGGGGGACAATGGCGGCCCCGCGTTCATTTGCAATGGATTGAGCAAGCGCAGTGCGATCTTCTGTAAAGCGGTCATAGAGCTGGATTTCCGCCCCCCAAGCAGCGGTGTTGGCCCGTTTGATGGCGGGTGCATCTGATGGCATCACGATCAGTGCCGGGATTCCGGCATAATGCGCCGCAGCGGCAACGCCTTGGGCATGGTTGCCACTGGAATAGGCAACAACACCGCCAGCTTTGACAGAATCTCCCAGTGCGAGGATTTTATTGCTGGCACCGCGAAATTTGAAAGACCCGGTTCGTTGCAGGCATTCTGGCTTCACCAGAATTCGCCGCCCCATACGTTCATTCAACAGGGGGGATTCCAGCAAGGGTGTCCGAATGGCACGTCCTTTCAGTCGTTCTGCGGCTGTCGTGATATCTGCAAAGACGGGCAATTCCGGGATGATGGTATCTGGCATGGGAAGGTTCCTAGAAGGGCCTCAAGAGGCAATCAGATCGGGCAATGAATCCAGGGTGGTCAGCACGGCTTTAGGGGACCCTTCCAGCCGTTCCCAGGGTTTGCCAAATCGGTTCACCCAGACAGTTTGGAAGCCATAATACGCCGCCCCCGATGCATCCCATCCATTGGAAGACATAAAAGCGACGCTGGACCGATCCGGCAAGTCAAAATGGTCTGTAACCAATTGATAGACACGAGGGTCCGGTTTGAAAATTCCAACCATTTCAACCGATAGAATCGCATCCAAACGATCGCCGATGCCAGCAGAATCCACGGCGCCGTTCAGCATGTCCATTGAACCGTTTGACAGGATAGCGGTCTTCAGGCCCTTGGCCCTTAATCGGGTCAGCATGTCAGGCACTTCCTGATAGGCAGCCAGTTTGAAATACAGATCCAGCAGTTTCTGGCGCAGGTCTGCATGGTCCAACAGTCCCGCTTCTTCCAGAGCGTAATCCAGTCCATCCTGGGTCACGTCCCAAAATGGCTTGTAGGCCGACATCAGGCTTCGCAGCCATGTATATTCCAACTGTTTGGTGCGCCAGGTTGCCGATAGTTGATCTGCCTTGGGGCCAATTTCCTGCTTTAAGGCGGCAGCGGCCGCATGAACATCAAACAATGTGCCATAGGCATCGAAGACACAGACCTGTATCCCGTCTAATTGTGTCACAGTGCTCTCCTGTGTCGGTCAGCCGGTCTCGGCTGTCATGCTGATGGGAACGGGGCGCCCGGCGGCTCTTTGTCGATAGACGTTGATGTTTTCCAGCACCCGTTGAACATAATTGCGTGTTTCTGAGAAGGGGATGGATTCCATCCAATCGATGGTTTCCTCAAAGCTCATTTTACGAGGATCTCCAAAGCGTCTGGACCATTCGACGACGCGGCTTGGCCCCGCATTGTATCCCGCAAAAGCCATGGGAAGAACTCCATCGAACTTCTGTAACAAGTCCTTTAGATAGGCACTGCCCAGGCGGACATTATAGTCCATATTGTCGGTAAGTGCGGCTTTGTTAAATCGCAGTTTTTCCCATCCTGACACCACCTTGGCCGTGCCCGGCATTAATTGCATCAGTCCAAGTGCGCCTGCGCGACTGACGGCGTCGATATCAAACCCGCTTTCTTGGCGGATCAGTCCATGCACGATGCTCAGATCTGCAATTTGGCTGTCCTTGAAGGGAAGGATGGGATAGCCCGCCATGGTCACGACCTCCGTCTTGATTGCTTGACGGGAGGCAAAGACTGCAAGGTCTAAACGGTTGATATCTGCCGCCAGTTCGGATGTCAGGGTCAGATAGGCCGGGTCATTATACTGGCGTGACAGATGGGCAATCAGGGTCCGTACAGTATCATCCGCTCCCAATTCACCCAGCATCCGAACCAGTCGGGTCAGTTCCGCCTCTTCATACACGCGGCGATGGTCAGGGGTGATGTGCGGGTCTGTTGCGATTACTGTCTGCATTGATGGGGGTAGTTTCATCGCCGCGACCTGGCCGTAAAAGCTGGTCGGGTGCTGTGCAGCAACAGTGTACCATTGTTGTGCGATTTCGGCCTGCCCGGCGGCTTCTGCTGCGCGTCCCGCCCAATAGGCGGCACGGGAGCGACTTACGGGATAACCGACATTGTTATACATGTCGCGAAAATGTGGGAAGGCCTTTTCTGGCTCATTCAGAAAGCGCAGCGCAACCCAACCGGAAAACCATTCCGCCTCCGCAAAATCGGCACCGTCCGGAACACGATGTTGGCTGGCGATGGTATAGGCCAGTTTGGCATTGCCTGCTTCCAGCATATCGCGGGCCAGAATGGCGCGTTCATTCCACCACATTTCTGGGTGGCTTGTTTGCATATCTGGCCAGGCAAGCAGTTCTATCGCATCTGCGTCGCGCCCTTTACGGCGACGCCAGCGCATGCGCTCAAAGGTCAGACCAGGATCATTAGCCAGATTGGGAGGAACTCTGCCTACCGCAGCATCAACACCACCCGCCTGACGTGCCAGTTTGATCCGGGCATCTGCCAGTTGACGATAACCGTCCGGGACACGCCGCATCTGGCGTTCCGCCGCACCAAAGTTACCCTCCCAGATTTGTCGGTCCAGACGGTATATCTCGTCTTCCATTGGGACCAATTTGCGAAAACGCTTGCGAAATTCATATTCATCGCTGCCCGACATGTCCAAATCGCGCCAAGCCTTTTTCACTTCTGTCTGGACCATGGCAGTCAGCCCTGCACGTTCCAGCGCGTTTACATAAAGGAAAAATCCAGCCCCTGTATTTGGCGTGTTTTGACGAAACCAGGCGATAATGACTGTATCAGGCAGGGTGTTGGTCATCACCCTTTCAGCACGACTTTTCAACCGATCCAGCCGCGGCCAGGAAGGGTTTTCCGCAATGAACTTTGTGATTTCGGCAAAATCAGCCTTTGAGTCATCACTTTGCAAATATAGCCATTCAATTGCTTTTGCGGGCAGGGGGTCTTTGGCACGACCAGCATGCTTCAGGGCAATATCCCATCGCCCCGCATCCAGCGCTTTAAAGGCGATCTCGTATTGCTTTTTGTCTGCGGGGCTCAACATTGCGGCGTGACTGGTCATTGGCATAAGGGCCAAGGCCAAATACAACGCGCAGGTTAGCGTAAGCCAAGGGCGCGGAAGACGGCAGGTAAGGCGCATCAAGAGCATTCTGTCAGGCGCTCCGGTCAATCAGGTGTTTGTGGCGATGGCGGGTCTTTGGCCTGCATGGCCGCTGTCTGCTTTGGAGCCCACGCGTTCGTACCATGGATGTCAGTATCGTTTGCTTCGCTAATCCACGCAACAGGCGAAACGTGGGTTTATGACTTCATCGCGTTGACGTGAACTGGTTTCTGACTTGTTGCGGCGGGTAACCTTATGGTAACAACCCGGTCACTTCGGGCCCGGTGTCTTCGGTGTCCGGCTTTTACGAGACCAAGGAGTATAAGACATGCCTGCGATGTTTCGCGGATCGATGACGGCGCTGATCACGCCGATGCACGAGGACGGGTCGGTTGATGAAGCCGCCTTCGCGAAATTTGTGCAATGGCAGATTGATGAAGGCACGGACGGGGTTATTCCCGTTGGCACGACCGGGGAATCCCCGACGCTGTCCCATGAAGAACACCGCCGCGTCATTGACATTGCCATAGAAGTCGCCGCGGGAACTGTGCCGGTGATTGCTGGGACGGGTTCTAACAACACGCGCGAAGCGATCAGCCTGACCCGTCATGCGAAAGAAGCGGGGGCAGATGCGGCGCTGGTTGTGACGCCCTATTACAACAAGCCGTCCCAAGATGGTCTGTATGCTCATTATGCGGCAATCGCGACGGCGGTTGATATTCCGATCATGATCTACAATATCCCAGGTCGCAGTGTGATCGACATGTCAGTTGCGACAATGGCGCGTCTGGCCAAAGATTTTGACAATATTATCGGCGTAAAAGATGCGTCGAACGATCTCGCGCGGCCATTGGCAACGCGGCTGGCCATTGGTCCAGATTTCTCGCAGATGTCTGGAGAAGACGCGATGATCGGTGCGTTCCTGGCACAGGGCGGGCACGGATGCATTTCGGTTTCGTCGAATGTGGCACCCAAGTTATGCGCCCAGTTGCACGACAGCTGGCAGCAGAAAGACTGGGACAGCTTCGAGCAGGCCCGTGACGCATTGATGCCGATCCATGGCGCCATGTTCTGTCAGTCTTCTCCCGCGCCGGCGAAATTCGGTGCAAGCCTGTTGGGGCTGTCTGGTGTGACGGTTCGTTTGCCCTTGGTATCTGCAAATGCTGAGACGAAGGCGATAGTGACTGCCGCGATGAAAAGCGCTGGTTTGATTTAAGAGAGTTTGACTTAATGAATGAAAGGAAAATTGCACCTCCCAAAATTAAAATCAGGGTTGGTGCAATGATGAGATCATGGCTGGGAAGGACAAAAAGAAAAAGCATATGATGGCCACGGGGACGATCGCCGTGAACCGTCGTGCACGCCATGATTATGCAATTGAAGAAGAATATGAAGCAGGCATCATCCTGACCGGGACAGAGGTTAAATCCTTACGCTTGGGGACGGTTAATCTGTCCGATGCCTATGCCGCACCTAAGGCCGGTGGGGTCTATCTGCATAATCTGCACATTGGGGAATATTCCCATGCCCCGATGCGTGCACAGCATGAGCCCAAGCGTATTCGCACGCTGTTGCTGCACCGGAAAGAAATGTCGAAATTGATGGGGTCTGTACAACGGGAAGGGTTAACCCTGATCCCGCTGCGCATGTATTTCAATAATCGGGGTTTGGCAAAAATTGCGCTGGGTCTGGGACGCGGGAAACGCGAATATGACAAGCGCCAAGATATCAAACAACGCGATTGGAACCGCCGCAAAGCGACCATTCTGCGCAATGAAGGTTAATTGGTAAAAGGCAGCGGGCACCCCTTGGGGTGAGGCCTATTCGGGGAGGGATTGGGTCTATGTCTGGCGTCGCGTTATGCCTGCTGTCTGCAGGTCTTTTGGGCATCCAAATTCCTTTAGCAAAATTGGCTTATATGGATGGTGCAGATCCTATTGCGCTGGCGATGTTGCGTTGTATCGGGGCGGCCTTGCCGTTTCTGATCTGGGCCAAGATTCGTGGCGTTTCATTGAAAGTCCCTAAGGAGGCATGGCTTGGCCTGCTGACAATCGCAGGCGCGACAACGGCGATTTCCTATGGTTATCTGGGGGCCTTGGGCAGGATTCCTGCCAGTTTGACGGCGCTGCTATTTTATCTCTATCCCTTGATCGTTCTGGTGATTTCCGCAATTCACGCGCGGGAGCTTCCGGGAATTCGGCGCATTGGTATATTTTCACTGGCCTTTTTTGGGCTGGCGCTGGTCTTTGGTCCCACCTTACAGGACCTTGATCCAATTGGTGTTGGCCTGGGCGTGCTGGCCGCATTTGGGGCGGCAGTCTATTTCTTTGTTGTTCCCCCCTTAACGAAACGGGTGTCTTCCCTGTTGTTGATGGGCTGGTCAAATGCTCTGGTTGGAGTCCTGTTCATCCCAGGCATGTTGCTGTTGGATGGCGGGTTTCCAGAGCAGACGGGAGGATGGATGGCATTCTGGGCTGCAGCGACGGTTTATGCCATTGGCATGGCTTTGACCTATCCAGCCTTGGCGCGTACCGGCTCTGTTAAGGCGGCGATGTTATATAACTTTGAGCCGCTGACCATCATCGTCCTGTCGGCCTTAATTCTTGGGGATGTTATGACCTTGGTTCAGTATATTGGCGGTGGTGCGGTCCTGGTGTCGCTTGTCCTTGCCAGTGCCCGCAGCGCAGAAGACGTTCTGCCCTAGCTGTTCACGGCATCTCGTATGGCGCGGTTCAAGACTTCAATTGACAGTCCGCTGTTCAATTGTTTTGCGGCTTTTTTGCCAATGGCGATGACTTCAAACAATTCATCAGCCTCTATGGGTCGCAGACCCGCAGTTAAATGCACCACAGCGGCGGCACAACTTAACAAGCTGAAGCTGCGCATCTGACCGTGTCGGTCCTTGGCCTCTAATTTGCCATTGGCGCGATGTTCCGGCAGATACAGACCTTCCGCGTCGGCCTTAAATTTATCCAACACATGCACGACAAATTGCCGAACAGTGTCCGCTGACATATTTTTGAAGCCGGCAAAGAAATCATCCCCACCAACGTGACCCAAAAAGCCTGGAAACGAGATTTTTTCGGACTGCAGGATATCGGCAAACAGCATGATGGCGCGATCACCCTGTCGAAAGCCATAGATATCGTTAAAGGGTTTAAAGTCATTGAAATCAAAGTAAATAAAAGACCAATCAGAGCCTGTATCTTCCAATGCTTTGGTCAGATAATCGACAACAGAATTGTTTCCTGGAAGCTTGGTCAGCGGGTTTTGGTCCCGCGCCATTGTCATGTTCTTTTCATTCAGAATCCGCAGCAAGGCATCTGCCGTTAGAAATCCGACATAACAGAAATCTTCTGTAATAAGGATTCCGTCCTTGTCTTCACCCGTGGCATAAATTTCTAAAATCTTCTCAACTTCGGTGTTGATATCCACAATTGGGCAGCGTGTTAAAAAGTCTTTCAATCCACGACCCAGCGCGCGATTTTGCAGCAGTTCACGTCCATACTGCAGATAGATGAAATCCTTCAAATCCCCCTCGCGCACGATCCCCTGGGGGACCTGACCATCTCCCAGAACGGGAAATACGGACTGGTCTTTGTTGCGCCGGAATTCTTCGAAAACAGTGTTCATGTCATTGTGGATGGAAAGCGCTTGCAAGGGTTTGATGAAGTCCCGGATCAGAAATTCATCTGTGCCGCGTTGCCGTCGATCCAGTGCATTGGTTTCTGCAACGATTGAATAGGTGGGCAGCAATGTGTCATGGGCTGTGGTGGGCGAGGCGATGAAATATCCCTGGACCAGATCACAGCCAATGTTTTTACAGGCTAGGAATTCTCGTTCTGTTTCCACACCTTTCGCCACCACGATGACGCCCAGCACATGTGCTAGATTAACGATGGAGGAGACAAACAGGCGCTTCTTGGCATTTTCGGCCAGATCGGAAATGAAGAACCGATCTATTTTGATGAAGTTTGGCTGATATTCATACAGCATTTGTACTTCGGAGAAACCGCGCCCGAAATCGTCTATCGCCAGTTTGAACCCGTTTTCATCACACAGCTGAATCGACTCTTCCAGATATCGGGTTGCCATGTTGTCGATATGCCCGGAAAGCTCCAAGATAAAGTTTTCTGGCGGAATGTCGTATTGTTTCAGAAGTGCTGCGGATTCGTAAGGTTTACTGTCCAGACTGTCAAAGCACCGTCCATCGATATTAAAAAACAGCTTTGTGCCTTGGCAAATATCGATGTTCGAGAATTGAGAAATGGCAATGCGACGCAGCAGGATATCCAACCGATGCAGCACCCCCAAATTCCAGGCATGATCGAAGAAGCTGGAAATCGATTTGTATCCCAGCTTATTAATGTTGCGCAGAAGGGCTTCAAACCCGATGCAGCGACCGGTATGAATGTTTACAATTGGCTGAAAAGCAAACGTTGCGGCGTGAGAAGTGGCCGCAAGAAAGGCGTCCTCTCGCTTCTTAACCTCTCGGCTTTTTACCGCGTGCCTCTCTACATCAGACTCTGACATGTTTTACCACCTGACCCAATATCCGTCCTTTGGTAAAGTATAAATCAAAGTCCAAATAAAATATTACCAAAAATTGGGGTTAGTAAAACTGTAACATAAGACAGTAAATTTTTGATTAACGCAGCGGACGATACGCCTCTACGGGGATGCCGTCTGAAACCCCTGATCCGGTCCATAGATCTGCGGCAACCCGCGCCGAAATAGCAGACAATGTCAGACCCAGATGGTTATGCCCGAAATTGAAAAAGCCGCGGGATGTGTTGGGCGCAACACCCAGCACAGGAAGGGAGTCCGGCGTCGATGGACGATGGCCCATCCAGCGGTCTCGGACGGTTAGATCCAATTGGGGCATCATTTCCTTCGCTTTTGGGATCATCCGGTTCAGACGGGCATAATTAGGTTCTGCTGTCAGTCCGGCAAATTCAGACTGCGTTGTCAGGCGCATGCCCTGTTCCATAGGGCATAATACCATGCTGTTTTCGACCCAGAAGGCGGGCCGGGTGGTACATTTTTCCGGCCGATCAAACATCGCATGATAGCCGCGTTCGGCTACCAGCAACGGCGCAGCCCCCAAAGCCCGTGCGAAGCGTTTGGAAAATGCCCCCGCGCAGATCATGACGCGATCTGGCTTATGGTCCGCAATATTGGTTCTAACCGTGATACGGCCATCTTCTGCGACGGTCAGATCTTCGATCGTTTCCTGCAGAAAGGTTGCGCCCTGTGCTGTCGCCTCGGCGGCAACGGATTCAACAAGTCGCTGGGGATTGAGCGCAAAAAGACCGTCGGGCTGCAACATGCCGCGCACAAAGATCGGTGCCAGATTCGGTTCCAATTGGCGCAGTTCATCCTGGCTTAAAATTTCCATCTGCGCATCGCGCCGTTCCAAGAACGCGCGTTCGGAGGCATGATTTTGAAAGCCAGCTTCACTGGAATATACTTTCAACCAGCCGACATCGCGCAACAGTGCCGCACCAGCAGTGCCCTGCACCAGGTCCTTCCAGGCCGGGGCGGCGGCACCCGCCAGGGCGTATAGGGCCTTTGAATTTGCTTCTGCGCGGTTGGTGCTGCATTCCAACACAAATCGCAGAAACCAGGGCAGCGACTTTATTAATTCTGTTGGTTTAATGCTGAGCGGCCCTGTTGGATCGAACAGCATTCCCGGCACCTGCCAGGGCAGACCCGGCTGCGCGAGGGGAGAGGCGGAGGGCACAACACCCCCTGCATTGCCATAGCTGGCACCGGAACCGGGCGTGCCTCGGTCAATGACGGTGACCTTGAACCCACGCCGCGCAAAGGTCAGGGCGGACGCACTGCCAACGGCACCGGCTCCAAGAATCAGAAGGCTTTCACCGGGATAGGCGGTCGGATCGTCGGTCATATTGCGGTCACTTTATCTGGATGATACGAGGATGGCGGTACATGGTACAAAGCCTAGCAGAAACCAAATCAACTGGAAAAGAGATCATCTATGGAAACTGGAAGTCATGCCCATGGTTCTGATCCCCGCAATGAGACCGTTAAGATTTATGTGCGTGGCAAGATTGTGCCGCGTGCAGAAGCAACTGTTTCTGTATTTGATTCTGGTTTTCTGCTGGGCGACGGCGTTTGGGAAGGAATCCGACTGCATAATGGCCGCCTGGCCTTCATCGACCAGCATTTAGCGCGCTTATATGAGGGCGCGAAAGCAATCGATATGGATATCGGTATGAGCCCGGAGGCGTTGCATTCGGCAATCCTGGAAACCTGCCGCGCCAATGACATGAAGACCGGGGTCCATATTCGACTGGTCGTTTCGCGCGGCACTAAAACGACACCGTTCCAAAGCCCAAGAGCAAATGTTGGGCCTGCAACCATCGTTATCATCCCAGAATATAAATCACCCAATCCAGATGTTCTGAACACCGGGTTGCGGTTGCATACGGTGCATGTTCATCGCGGTGCACCGGATGTTCAGGATCCGTCCTGGAATTCCCTCAGCAAGCTGAACTGCATCGCGGCCTGTATTCAGGCAGAAAAGGCAGGGGCGGATGAGGCCTTGATGCTGGACCCCCAAGGCTTTGTTGCCACCTGTAACTCAACTCATTTCTTTATCGTGCGCGATGGGGAGGTTTGGACTTCGTCGGGCCTCTATTGTCTGGCCGGGATCACTCGCGGCAATGTTTTGCGCGTCGCGGCTGAATTGGGACTGACCGCACGGGAGACGACGTTTCCCCTGACAAAAGTGTATTCTGCCGATGAAGCCTTTGTTACTGGCACATTCGCAGGCCTGATCCCGGTGCGTGAAGTCGATGGTCGCAAAATCGGGCAGGGCGCTCTGGGGCCGATCACGGAGCGTCTGCGCCAGGGTTATTATTCCTTGATTGAGCGCGAATGCCCCCCAGGGGAGATCTTGGTATGAGGCAGGGATTGCGCATCGCCATGTGGTCCGGGCCGCGCAATATCTCCACGGCCATGATGCGTAGTTTTGAAAATCGCGCCGATTGCACCGTCACGGACGAGCCGTTTTATGGCTGCTACCTTGCCAGAACCGGGATTGATCATCCTATGGCGGCAGAGGTGATTGCCGATATGGACTGTGACTTCAACAGCATCACCCAGATGCTGGCGGGGCCGGTTCCAGATGGTGCCACAATTTGGTATCAGAAGCATATGAGCCTGCATATGCTGCCAGGCGACGATCTGTCCTGGTCGGACAACATGGTCCATTGCTTCCTGATTCGGGAACCAGAGGCGATGATTGCCTCCTATGCCCAGAAACGTGAACAGCCGGTCGCGGCGGATTTTGGATTTGAGCGACTGTGGCAACTTTTTGATGCCATATCGCAAAGATCTGGCACCGTGCCGCCTGTCTTGGACGCGAAGGATGTCCTGTGCGACCCGGAGCGGACTTTGTCTGCCCTATGCGCGGCGAGTGGGATTGCGTTTGATCCGGCCATGCTGTCCTGGCCGCCCGGGCGGCGGGACACTGATGGGGTTTGGGCACCGGTGTGGTATCATGCGGTAGAAAACTCGACCGGGTTCCTGCCTTATGAGCCGAAAACTGTTACTCTATCGCCCGCCCTGCAAGCCGTTGCCGATGAATGTCGACCCTTCTATGACCGAATGGCGGCCCATAAATTGATACAGGAATAGAAGACCATGCGCCTCGCCCTAATGCAGTCGCGTCCCATGGCGGATATGGATCAAGCCTTCACACGACTGGCGGAAGAAGCGCATCGTGCCTGCCAAAACGGTGCAGATTTATTGATCACGCCGGAAATGTTTCTGTCGGGCTATAATATTGGGGTAAATGCAGTTGTCGCAGCAGCAGACGAAATGGACCCGGAACGTCTGTGCTATGTCGCCCGACAGCATGGCATTGCCTTGTTGGTCGGCGGACCAGACCGGGTCTCCAAGTCGATCTATAATGCGGCCTTTCTGGTGGATGCGGGGGGAAGCCTGCGTGGCACCTATCACAAGACGCATTTATATGGGGAGGTGGATCGCAGCCAGTTTACTGCAGGAGAAACCCTGTCAGAGATCATCTCTATGGATGGGTGGAAGCTGGGCATGGCGATTTGCTATGATGTAGAGTTTCCGGAAGTCGCCCGTGCCTTGACCCTGAAAGGGGCGGAGGTCATTCTGGTGCCAACGGCCAATATGCGGCCGTATGATTCTGTCTGCACCCGCATTGTTCCGGCCCGTGCCCAGGAAAACGGTGTCTATGTTGCCTATGTAAATTATATCGGGCGAGAAGCTCCATTTGACTATTGTGGCCTGTCTTGTCTGTGTGATCCGACCGGTGAGGATGTTGTGCGCGCCGATGGGGAGAGGGAGATCACCCTGTATGCAGATTTGTCGCATCCCGATTTACGAGCGGCACATGAGGACGTTACCCATATATCTGACCGTCGCACAGACCTCTATTAGGGGAACCCCCCCTTCGAAAGCGCAGCTATGAGTGATGCACCGATTACTGTGTTTGGACCTGATTTTCCCTTCGCTTATGACGACTGGCTGGCCCATCCCAGCCGATTGGGCAGCCTGCCGGTTGAAAGCCACGGCGCAAAGGTTGCGGTGATCGGTGCGGGATTGTCCGGTCTGATTGCCGGCTATGAGTTGATGCGACTGGGGGCCCATCCCATTCTATTTGAATCTGGTCAGCTGGGGGGCCGTTTGCGCTCTCAACCTTTCGAAGGGGCGTCAGATATCGTTGCTGAATTGGGTGGCATGCGCTTCCCGGTCTCGGGCACTGGATTTTATCATTATGCCGATTTGTTGGGATTGCAGACTAAGCCCTTTCCCAATCCGATGACGGATGCCGCCGGATCAACAGTAATCGATCTGGAGGGGGAGACGCATTATGCGGAGAGCATGGCAGATTTGCCGCCGTTGTTTCATGAAGTCGCCGCTGCCTATGACCAGGCCCTGGAAGAAGGCGCGCGCTTCAGCGATTTGAAAAAGGCAATCCGGGCCAAGGACCGCGCGCGGATTAAGGAAATCTGGAACCCCTTGGTTCGAGATTGGGATGAGCGGACATTCTATGATTTCATTACAACATCGCCAGCCTTCCAGCGCCTAAGCTTTCGCCACCGCGAAATTCCATGCTGGAAATCCTGCGGGTCAATGTCACCGATTGTGACAGTGATCAGCGTTTTTTCGTCGGTGGTGTGGAACGTTTACCGCAAGGTCTTTGGCGGCGGGAAACCGATGGCAAAGGCTATTGGCCAGCGGGGACCAGCCTGCAATCCTTGAACAGTGGTGCGACGCGAGCCGGGGCAACCCGCATTCGTCGCGCGCCGGACGGTCGGTTGGCTGTAACCGACCGTTGGGGGCGAGAAGAGGTTTTCGATGCGGTTATTGCTACCTGCCAGAGCTGGCTGCTGACTACTGCCATCGATACGGAAGAGGCCCTGTTCAGTCAGAAACTTTGGATGGCGCTGGACCGCACGCGCTATATGCAATCCTCTAAGACATTCGTTATGGTCAATCGTCCCTTCTGGAAAGAACGTGACCCCAAGACTGGGCGTTATCCCCTATCCATGACGCTGACCGATCGGCTGACGCGCGGCACCTATCTGTTCGATAATGGACCCGACCAGCCGGGGGTGATCTGTCTGACCTATTCCTGGATGTCGGACGCCTTGAAGATGTTGCCCTTACCGGTGGAGCGTCGTGTTGAACTGGCGCTGTCAGCATTGCAGAAGATTTATCCCGATCTGAATATCCAATCCCATATCATCGGCGATCCGATCACCGTTAGCTGGGAGGCTGATCCAAATTTCCTGGGGGCGTTCAAGGGGGCTTTGCCGGGCCATTACCGCTATAACCACCGTATGTATCGCCATTTCATGCAGCAAGACCTGCCACCACAGGAGCGAGGGCTGTTTCTGGCTGGTGATGACATCAGTTGGACGCCTGCCTGGGCAGAAGGGGCGGTTCAAACCGCGTTAAATGCAGTTTGGGGTGTCATGACCCATTTGGGCGGGCATACGGCTTCAGATAATCCGGGGCCTGGCGATCTTTATCCAGAATGGGGACCGATTCGACTGGATGATTAAGCTTATTTGACGCCAGACCCTGTCATTTTTGTGTAAAATTGGCCAGTTTTTGCATCCGTTCCTCCATGGAACATGTGTTTTTGGCCAATTTCTGCACAAGGATTCGGATTGAAGCTTGGATGAAAGGCGATTTTGCGTATAGTGCGGCACCGAAAGTTGCGAAGAGGAGAGTTGCACGATGCGTTTCGCCGAAGCCCTTACATTTGATGATGTCCTCCTCCAGCCTGGTCATTCCGAAGTGATGCCTGCCCAGACTGATACGGGCACGCAATTGACCAGAACCATTCGTTTAGGGATCCCGTTAATCTCCGCCGCTATGGATACGGTGACCGAAGGCCCATTGGCGATTGCCATGGCGCAGCAGGGCGGCATTGGCGTTATTCACAAGAACATGACTGCCGAAGAGCAGGCGATGGAAGTGCGCATGGTGAAGCGCTTTGAAAGTGGGATGGTCGTCAACCCGATCACAATCACGCCGGAGCGCACTTTGGCAGAAGCCCTGGACCTCATGGATCGCAATCGGATTAGCGGCATTCCCGTTGTATCCAAACGATCCAAAAAGCTGGTCGGTATCCTGACCAATCGTGACGTTCGCTTTGCCGAAGATTTGAATACGCCCGTAAAGGAATTGATGACCAAGCGGGGTTTGATCACGGTGCCGGAGGGTGTCAGCCGGGATGAGGCAAAACGCCTGCTGCACCAATATCGCATTGAAAAGTTGCTGGTTCTGGACTCTGAGAAGCATTGTGTTGGCCTGATCACGGTCAAAGACATTGAAAAAGCACAGAATTTTCCAAATGCCTGTAAAGATGAACGCGGTCGCCTGCGGGTTGCTGCGGCGACCGGAACGGGCAAGGACGGCTTGGCCCGTGCCGAGCAATTGCTGGATGCTGGCGTCGATATCATCGTCGTAGACACAGCTCATGGCCATTCGCAAGGTGTGCTGAATCAAGTCACCAGTGTGAAGAAGATGTCGAATTACGCGCAAGTCATCGCGGGCAATGTTGCAACGGCAGAAGGCGCGCGCGCCCTGATCGACCATGGCGCAGATGCCGTGAAGATCGGCATCGGTCCGGGATCGATCTGCACCACCCGTATCGTAGCAGGCGTCGGCGTTCCTCAATTGACCGCCATTCTAGAAGCCTCTGAAGTATGCCGCGAATTGGGCGTGCCAGCGATTGGCGATGGTGGGATCAAATTCTCCGGCGATCTAGCAAAGGCAGTTGCAGCAGGCGCCAACGCGGTAATGATCGGATCGCTGCTGGCAGGGACAGAAGAAGCGCCGGGCGAAGTCTTCCTCTATCAGGGGCGTTCCTATAAGTCCTATCGCGGCATGGGGTCTGCAGGCGCGATGTCACGGGGGTCTGCCGACCGATATTTCCAGGAAGAAGTTTCTGAAAGCCATAAATTTGTGCCCGAAGGCGTTGAAGGCCGTGTTCCCTATAAAGGTCCGGTTTCTGGTGTGGTGCATCAATTGATTGGTGGCTTGCGTGCTGCAATGGGTTATACCGGCAGCCGAACGGTTGAGGACCTGCAGAAACGCGCGACATTCCGCCGGATCACTAATGCAGGACTGCGTGAAAGCCATGTTCATGATATAACAGTGACGAAAGAGTCACCGAATTATCAGATCGACCGCTGAGTATCATAAAATGATGAGCGTGGTTGGCCTGTTGGCCGCCTTGTGTACAACGGTGGCCTTCGTGCCTCAGGCTCTGAAATGTTGGCGTTCCCGGTCGACAGCAGATATCTCTCTGTCGATGTTTTTGATCTTTACGCTTGGGGTTTGCCTTTGGCTGGCCTATGGGATCGCGCGTGAAGATTTGCCGCTCATACTGGCCAATGGGGTAACCCTGGCGCTGGTGCTCTCGATCCTTTGGATGAAGGTACGTTTTGGATGACCCCTGGTGCGCGGATTTCCGCTGCGATTGAACTCTTGGAACGCCTGGATATTCCTGGCGCTCCCCCCGCAGATAAAATGATGGCCGATTGGGCCCGTGGCAATCGGTATGCCGGGTCCAAGGACAAGGCGGCAATCGCCAGCATGGTCTATGGCACCCTGCGCCGGCGGGGCCAGATCGATTGGTGGCTGGATCGTGCCAAGAGCAGCCCACCGGATGGGCGGTCACGCTTGCTGGTCTGGCTGCAATTGGGCGAGGGCATGCGCCTGACCGATTGGGAGACCGTTATCACCGGTGAACGTTTTGATCCGGCCCCGCTCAGTGGCATGGAAAAGCGTGTGATGGTCGAACTGGGCGCACAGCGTGGGTTTGAACTGGATTGCCAGCCCGATGTCACTGCTGGCAACATGCCCGAATTTCTGCAGCCGATCTTCGCAGAATTGTATGGTGAGGATACCAAGCGCCAATTGGCCGGGCATTTGGACGAGGCGTCGGTCGATCTGCGGGTCAACACACTTAAAACTGACCGTGCATCGGCTCAAGCTGCTTTGGCGGAGGAAGGGATAATCACCCGCCCGACGCCCCTGTCGCCAATCGGTCTGCGCTTGGCAGATCGCAAACCTCTGACCGGAACAAAGGTCTTTAAAGAAGGCATGGTAGAGCCTCAGGATGAGGGATCGCAATTCGCCGCCCTGCTGGTTGAGGCGAAGCCAGGTATGAAGGTTGTAGATTTCTGTGCGGGGGCAGGCGGTAAAACGTTGGCCATGGCCGCAACGATGGAAAATACCGGTCGGATCATCGCCTGCGATGTGTCTGAACCGCGCCTGAAGCGCGCTGCCCAGCGGTTGAAGCGGGCAGGGGCTTTCATGGTGGAGCGTCGGTTATTATCCTCAGAGCGGGATAAATGGGTCAAACGTCGCGCCAATCGCTTTGATGGCGGTTTTGATCGTGTGCTGATTGATGCGCCTTGCACCGGATCAGGCACCTGGCGGCGCAATCCGGATCAGAAATGGAAGCTGACGCCAGAAAGCCTGGAAGAAGTGATGCATAAGCAATCTGCCCTGATGGACAGCGCAGCGCGTCTTGTCGCGCCGGGCGGGCGGATGGTCTATGTCACTTGCTCGATCCTGCCCCAGGAAAATGAAGACCGGGTTGCGGCCTTTCTGGCGGATCATCCCGATTTCTATCAGCATCCGGTGGCTGAAGTTTGGTCAACCGTGTTGCCAGACCTGCCCTATCCAGGGTCTCAAGACAGCCCAAATTTACGCCTGACCCCAGCGGATCACGGCACAGATGGTTTCTTTGTATCCATTATGGGACGGAAGCTGACGGCTGGTTAAAGCGGGCTGGCTAAAACGGTATCGTTTGGCCATCCCAAGCAATCAGACTGCCGGTTTGGCTCGCGGTTGCGTCATTGACCACGGTCAGCAGACGCTCCGCCGCATAGGGCGCGCTAAACAGCTTGTGATCCGGGACGCCTTTCTGAAACGGGGCAGACAGGTTCGTCGCAACAGTGCCGGGATGCAGGATAAACACACAGGCATCCTTGTGACTGCGCGCCAATTCAATCGATAGAGATTTCATCAGCATATTCAGTGCTGCTTTTGATGCGCGATAGCCGTACCATCCACCCAATGCATTGTCTGAAATACTGCCGACCCGGGCGGAAATGGCGGCGAAGACAGCTTTTTCTTCGCGGGGCAATTTGGGCAGGAAGTGTTTGGCCACCAAGCCCGGACCCGACGCATTTACACGCATGACCTGATCCAGCCAGTTGGGGTCCAGGCTGCGCCAGGATTTCTCTGGCCCTTGATCACCCTGATGCAGCAGGCCTGTCGCCACAAAGACCAAGCGTGGGGCGGTCACGCTGGCTGCGGCGGCCTCAATCGATGCCTCGTCAGTGATATCTATATGACCGACGCGAACGCCTTCAGCCGTCGCCATCAAGTCCTGACGTGCGAAGGCATGCACTGTGTCAAATCTCTGGTCTGCCGCCAGCAGCGCGGTGATGGCAGATCCAATCCCCCCTGAGGCACCAATAACGACGGCTTCTGATTTTTCCGGAAATGATGTCATCATTGAGCAGCATTCTCCTTAAGAATTTGTCAGCCAACCTTTCAGGTCCACGACCGGTGGACGGAAATACAGGATGACGCGACCATCTGGCCCGGCGGTGGCATCCGACTCCCATTGTGCCATGCCGTGCAGGCAATGGCGGTGCATGACAAAGGCCTCTCCTGGCTGCGGCGCGATGGTGACACGACGGCAGCTTCTAAAAATCTCTCGCCGTAGCCCCTGATATGAATCGGTCAGGTCGATATCCCGCCATTTGGTTGGGTCAACACCTGTTAGGGTTTTGTGAAGCCAAGCCTGAACAATTTTATGCGACCCTTCCCAGATAACGAAAGGGGAGGCCCCTGCTGAAAATGTGGTGACAGGGATTCCCAATAGGAAACCATGATACTCCCTTAGATAACGGCGTCGTTCTGGGCCTTCTTTCAACAAACCATCAAGATGCGCTGCGTCCCGATCTCGTCGAAAGGCATGCATTGCCTCTGTTTCTCCCGACATGGGCTGCGGATAGCCGGGATAGCATGCAGATACTTGCGCACGATCCCACGGTAAGTCTTTGTAATTAAGACGATTGTGGATGAAGTCAACGGCAAGCCCTGACAGGGTTGGTCCTCCTGGTATCGCTCCCCTTTCATCATTGGGAAGCGCATTGACGCCAGCGAACCAGGTTCCTTGATAGCGCAGCCAATGGGCATTTTCGGGTGCAGTGATGCTGGCCCGAATTGCGGGCAGGGAGGCGTCAATCCAACCCTGCAGCATCGGATCAGCCGGAAACTGGCACCAACCTTGGCTATAATATGTGTTCAGTATGTTCATGTCGTCCTTATTGCACGACGTATAGGCCAAATGCCAAGTCCCTGACGTATGGTTCCAATGATGGAGGATGAATTACCATCAACAGCCGAATCGGTTTACAGAATGCGACAGTTCGCCTAACTTTGCGCTGTTTTTCGGGAATTAGTCTCTGAATTTAGGCAGTAAGGGATGTCTTGGAAAGACAGCGGTTGCAACAGTTCAAACAAAATTTCCCGTTTGTATAAAAAGATGCCGTGTCGATGCTGGGGTTTCCTTACGCATCGAAACAATGAGCAATCAGAGCGGGGAATACTAACAAGGGAAACGAAACGCCAATGGAATATATTATCATTGGGTGCGGAATTTTGGCAGTGTTGTATGGTGCCATCACATCCAAAAGCATCCTCAGCTTGAGTGCGGGGAACGCCCGCATGCAGGAAATCGCCGCGGCCATTCAAGAGGGGGCTACGGCCTATCTTAATCGCCAATACATGACCATCTCGCTTGTCGGTGTCGTGGTTACTCTCATTCTTGGTTTTGCCTTAAGCTGGACCAGCGCGATCGGCTTTATCATCGGTGCTGTGTTATCTGGTGCGGCAGGGTATATCGGGATGATCATTTCTGTCCGTGCCAATGTGCGCACGACAGAAGCCTCCCGCGAAAGTTTGGCCGCTGGTCTTTCTGTTTCCTTCAAATCTGGTGCCGTCACCGGGATGTTGGTTGCCGGCCTGGCTCTGTTGGCCATCGCTGGTTACTATTTCGTGCTGGTTGATCAGTATGATGTGAATGATGCCAATCAGGCGAAAAACATCATTGCAGGGCTTGTTGGTCTGGCTTTTGGTGCCTCGTTGATTTCCATCTTCGCCCGTCTTGGCGGTGGGATTTTTACCAAGGGTGCTGATGTTGGTGCCGATTTGGTTGGTAAGGTCGAAGCTGGCATTCCAGAAGATGACCCCCGTAACCCCGCTGTTATTGCTGATAACGTTGGCGACAACGTTGGCGATTGCGCAGGCATGGCGGCTGACTTGTTCGAAACCTATGTCGTAACAGTAGGGGCCACGATGGTTCTGGCACTGATTTACGGCATTACCGGTCTCGAAATGAGCCAATTCCTAATGTATCCCATGATGATCTGTGCGGTTTGCCTTGTCGCCTCGATCATCGGCACCTATTTCGTGCGCCTCGGCGGCGGAACAAATATCATGGGCGCGCTGTATAAGGGGCTGGTTGCTTCCGCAGTTCTGTCCGCGGTCGCCCTGTATTTCGTGACCGATTACGTGATCGGCATGGACCTGCAGATGACCGTGAATGGCGTCACCTTTACTGGCATGGATCTGTTCATGTGCGGTATCGTTGGATTGGTTCTGACCGGTCTGATCGTTTGGGTAACCGAATATTATACCTCCACA
>JARGPE010000024.1:22182-26158 GCA_029212835.1 Alphaproteobacteria bacterium
AGCGTCAGAAACCTGCCACGGCACGAACGTGATCCAGGGGCTGGCTATTTCCATGGAAGCAACGGCTATTCCAGCAATCCTGATCTGTGTCGCGATCATCGTGACTTTCCAGATCGCAGGATTGTTCGGGATCGCCATTGCTGTGACCACGATGCTGGCCCTGGCTGGTATGGTTGTTGCCCTGGATGCCTATGGTCCAGTGACCGATAACGCCGGTGGTATCGCGGAAATGGCGGAACTGGATGACAGTGTCCGCAAGACTACAGATGCCCTGGATGCTGTTGGGAACACCACGAAGGCTGTTACCAAAGGCTATGCTATCGGGTCTGCCGGTCTGGGCGCGTTGGTCTTGTTCTCCGCTTATACCGCGGATCTGACGCGTTACTTTTCGGCAACCAATGTCGATTTCTCTCTGTCCAATCCGTATGTCGTTGTTGGTCTGCTGATCGGTGGCTTGCTGCCGTATCTGTTCGCAGCCATGGGCATGACGGCCGTGGGACGGGCAGGGGCTGCAGTCGTGGTTGAAGTGCGCCGCCAGTTCAAAGAAATCCCAGGCATCATGGAAGGCACGGGCAAGCCGCAATATGGTCGTTGTGTCGACATGCTGACCAAACGCGCCATTGGCGAAATGATTGTCCCGTCCTTGCTGCCGGTGTTGAGCCCGATCGTGCTCTACTTCGTCATCGACACGGTATCCACCCAGGGCAATGCCTTCGCCGCTGTGGGAGCGATGCTGTTGGGTGTGATCGTAACCGGTGTCTTCGTCGCAATCTCCATGACCGCCGGTGGTGGTGCCTGGGATAACGCGAAGAAATATATCGAAGATGGCAACCATGGTGGCAAAGGGTCGGAAGCTCATAAGGCAGCCGTCACCGGTGATACCGTAGGTGACCCCTATAAGGACACCGCCGGACCTGCTGTGAACCCGATGATTAAGATCACCAATATCGTAGCTTTACTGCTGTTGGCAGCTTTGGCTCATTGATCTGACCGTCGTCAGGTTCAAAAAGAAAACCCCGGGGCGCAGGCTCCGGGGTTTTTGCTATGTCGCATCTGATGACGAGATTAAGTGCCGCCAAATCTACCAAGATTGCCGAACAATTGCTCCATGATTGACATGGTGCGTCCGGATGTTGGGGTTTCTTTTTCTTCCAACTTAACCTCGGTCAGCGCATCTTTGTCGTAGGTATCTATGTTCTGCAGCGTCCCATTTGCATCAAAATGGAAGGCCAACACCTGATTTTCCGTTACTTCCGGTGGATAGAATGCCCAGGTTTCCTTGCGTTGGCTCATATAATACCAAACATTGTCGTCAAATGTGCCAATCGTGGACGGTGTCCCGATGGACGCAACCACGTCGCGTTTGGTCGATTGGCCAACAGTGATCTGCTCCAACCGGCTTTCCAGCGGGTCATTTCCGCGCAGGGCCACCTTTGGGTCGCAAGCGCTCAAGGCCAGAATCATGACACCGAGGGAGGCGCTAATTTTAAAACTGCGGCGCAGCGCCTGTGGGGTTGGGGCGGCAAATTTCATGAATGCGACCTTGCTGTCGATCAGGGTGAATTATAGGCATTTCGCCAGAGCCTTTAGTTTGGGCTGCGCCGACCATTTTTTCAAGCCGTCTTGCCGAAAGGGTCGGGGGGCGCTAAGTCCCGCCTAGAGATAAAGCAATAGGGCGCGCTGATGCGTCAGGATGGTATTCGGGGTTTATCGCTGTGATTAATATGATTAGAAGCTTTTTCCGCACCAAATTAACGCGCGAGCAGAAAATCGCGCTGGTGCTGTATGAGCAGATCGTGACCACAGCCCGTCAGCCAGCCCTTTATGCAAAGGCAGGAATCCCAGACACATTGGAAGGGCGTGTGGAGAGCATTGCGCTGCATACTTTCCTGCTGTTTCGTCGTATGACGGGTCGACCTGGCTGGGATACGATCGGTGGTGCCTTGTCCGACGAGATTGTTGCTGACTTTGATCGCTCGCTCAGAGAGATGGGGGTTGGTGACATGTCGATTGGTAAGAAGGTCAAGAAACTGGCGCAGCTGTTCTTTGGCCGGTTTGATGCCTATTGGGGGGCGATCAATGGATCGGAGGGCGCGGAAGACCTGGACAGCGTCTTGAAATGGGGCGTGTTTCAGGGCCAGGATGTAGACGCTGCTCGCCTTGCGGCCATGAATGAATATTTTGATAAGCAATCGGCACATCTGTTTGCCCAGACGGAAAAAAATATCCTGGTCGGTCGCGTGACCTTCACGGCCCCAGATCCATTTTTCGCCGCCTTGCCGGATGTTCAGCCGATTCCTGCATCTGAAACGACAGCTTAAGTCATGACAAAAGACACACAGAAGACGCCCGACAGCGCCCCAGAACTCAGTGAAGTGATTGAGGTCGACGAAATCCCGTCTAAGGGCTTGCAGGTACTGTTGAAGGCCGACACGGCCCAGCGTGAGGCTTTGGCGCGTCGATTTGATATTCTAAGTGTGAACAGTCTCTCTGCCGATTGTCGCCTCTCTATGCTGGCCGGTGGACCTATGGTGCGTTTGCAGGGGACAATTTTGGCGGTTGTCGAACAAAGCTGTGTCGTGACACAAGCCCCTTTAAAGCAGTCTTTGAGTGTTCCATTCAGCCTGGAATTCGCGCCACCTTCCATGGTGGAGGAGAATGTTGAGCTGACATTGGCCGATGCGGACCCCCCTGATGTGATTCTTGAAGGCAAGATTGATGTAGGTGAAGCGGTCGCCCAACAGTTGGCTTTGGCGCTGGATCCCTATCCACGGCAGGATGGCGTCGATTTGGATCAAGTATTGGATGCTTTACCTGCGGGCCGTAAGGCTTTATTGGATCGATCAGAACGCGAGAACCCCTTCGCCGCGCTTGCCGGATTATCGAAATCGAAGGGCCAGGACGACGAATAGATGCAAACCGGGTTGCCGTGGCCTTTCAAAAGGGCTATGTAGGCCGCCGTTTTGCAAGACACCTCAAGCTTACGAAGGTCAAACAAATGGCAGTTCCAAAGAGCAAGATTACCAAATCCCGCCGTGGCATGCGTCGGTCGCACGATGCGCTGGGCAATCCGTCTTATCGTGAAGATCAGACCACTGGCGAAATGGTGCGCCCGCACCATGTTGATCTGAAAACCGGCATGTATCGCGGTCGTCAGGTTGTTGAGCCAAAAAGCGGTTTTTAATATGACGCTATACGGAAACCCGACGCACGGTTTTGTATAGTGAAAGTGGTACGTGAATACACATGATCGGGCCCTAGCGGGCCCGATTGGTGTTGTCAGGCAATGAAATTGTCTGGCAGGGGCTTGTCGGACACTCGGGGAGATGTTCCGATGCAGAGTATAGAATAATATACTCGACTAGACACTCCGCAGGCGCGGAGATCTTTATGGTGTTAAGGTCGGGTTATCCGCGTTGAGGGGACACTGCCCGTGGCGAAGCCTCTGGTAATCGCATTAGATGGAATGGGAGGCGATGGTGCCCCCGATATCGTGGTGCGCGGTGCCGCGTTGGCACGGGAACGCCTGGGGGATGCCCGGTTTCTGATTTTTGGTAATCAGGATATTCTGACACCTCTTGTCGAAAAAGAACCCCTGCTGAAGGACTATGCTGAAATCCGCCATACCGAGCAGGTTGTGGCCAGCACTGATAAGCCAAGCTACGCACTGCGGCACCTCAAAGATTCCAGCATGCGCAAGGCGATCGATGCCGTTCAAGCTGGAGAGGCGGATTGCTGTGTGTCGGCTGGCAATACCGGTGCCTTGATGGCGCTCGCTATGTTTGGTTTGCGTACCCTGAAGGGTGTCAGTCGTCCGGCCATTTGCTCTTTCTTTCCCACGCAGAAGGGGGAGACCTGCATGTTGGACTTGGGCGCCAATGTTGAATGCAGTGCCCAGCATTTGGTGCAATTCGCCGTTATGGGCGAGGTTTTTGCCCGCACAGTGATGGGCATTTCCAAACCCAGTGTCGGTTTG
>JARGPE010000281.1 GCA_029212835.1 Alphaproteobacteria bacterium
CATAGCGCTCATCACGCCATCCTTGGATCAAGCCTTCCTCAGCCAATGCACGCAGGGTATCATCTACAGCAGATGTTGCTGTTTCATAATCAGACAAACCCTCATGCAACTGGACCTGCTGCGCACCCATAACGAAGACATTGGGAAAACCCGATAGCCGTTCTAATCGATCCTTTCGAATCCAGCCCAATTGCAAGCCATGCCCATAAAACGGCACGTAATTCTGAAGAGATCCATTATTGCAGGCACGAATTCGGTCCTGATAGGCCACGGTTACCTCTTTTCACAGACCAAGACGCTGTGGACACCAACAATTTGCCGCATCACCGCGCCGACAATGTCACAGCTTTGCGGGTCCAGACCACTGACCTGAACATCGATGATCAGGTTTTTGTCCATGCCGCCATCTATCACAGCATTCAGCTTTTGCGTGATCAAGCCACGTTTGGCGATGGGGGCCAGCACCCGGGCCATGATACCAGCATCCGCATCAGCCGTGACCGAAAAGCAATAAACTGAAGGCGCTGTGTCGACATCATTGGACGGCACCGTTAAGGGCATATTCATAGGGGTCTCATTTCTCTCAAATATCAGGATGGCGGCACAGGCCCGGTACCCCCAGCCGCATTAAATGCGGGGGACCGGGTCCGTAATTCGACCAATGCGCCCAAAGGACGTTAGAGAGAAATTTGAGGTCATCATGTCCCCAACATATCAAACTGTCGCAAGAATATTACAAGCCAGCCTGAAACACCCACAGAATTACCCATAATGTGAACACGGAGCCAAGGGTCGATAGGCAAATTGATGTCGTCGCCAAGGCCTGAGCCGTTCCATATTTCTGCGAAAAGATATAGACCATGACGCCGCTGGGCTGTGCCGCTGTAATGGTGGCAATTTGAACCCAAAGCGGATCCAGGCCAAAGACATATGTCCCTGCCAGATAGACCAAAAACGGAAACAACATAATCTTCAATGAAACCTGGACCAAAGATTGGATCAAACGACCGGCGATACCATAGCGTTTCAAGGAAGATCCCAGCGCAAACAGGGCGCAAGGTAACACCGCCCCCTGCATGGTTTCAGCGATCCGCGCCAAGGGAACGGGTAAGGTTAGGCCCGCCAGATTTGTCGCCATCCCTAGGAACAATCCCCACAAGATGGGGTTCCGAATTAAACCACCAATAACCTGCTTAGGGAGCGCTGCCAGACCACCACTGTTGCGCGATAGGCTCATTTCCAAAAGAACCGTGGTGCCGGTGAAAAAGATAATGCCATGGACGGATAGGATCAGGAAAAACGGCAGCGCCGCCGACTCACCATAGGCCAGTAGGATCAAAGGAAGCCCCAACAGCACCGTGTTGGAAAAAGCACTGCCCATACCGGTCAGGATCGCGCCCATTATGTCGCGCCCAAAGGCGAAACGGGCGATCATAAACCCGATGCCATAGATAAGAATGCCCGGCCCATAATAGCTGGCGAACAAGTTCCATGGCACATGTTCTGGCAATTGCGTCGTTGCGATCGTTCTGAACAGCATGAACGGAACCGCATAATTAAAAACAAAGGATGAAACCCCGGCTTCTGCCGTTTCGGAGAACCAGCCTAACCGCGCAGCAGCGAAACCAAGCGCCGCAATGCCGAAAATCGGCAATAGAATGTTGATTACGATATCCAAGAGAGTCGAATCCTTTCAGTGTATTTTTCTGATTACCCTGCAAGACCTATCTGGGCAAGTCAGAGACCTTGCGGTTCAGGGATGGGCGTGCCATCTATCAATTCATGGATTGGGCCGAGCAAAGGAGAGATCCATTATGGCAGACCTCTGGATTTTCGGGCGAAAGCCAGCGGCAATGGTGCGCCATAAGCATGGCGGATTTAATGCTACATTTCCTATGAATGGCGATACGGTTGTCGAGCAGGCGGGCATAACCAGGGATGCCAATGCTGCTCGGGAAAAGGCAGAATTGTCCGGCATCAAACCGCCCCCCCGTATTGAGGGCCGTGATGCTCAGAATGTATTGAGTTTTCAACCTCGCGGTGATCGTACTCAACGCACGAATCTTAGCCCCCGGAATGGTGGTCGTCCTGGCCCATACCGAGAATAGCCCCAGACGTGATCACTCCTGAAGCCCGACTTTACGCCTTATCCCAGGCAGAAACTCTGGCCGCAGAAGCCGTCGAGCATCTTTCGAAAACTGTTAAAAACACAGATACCGGGCGCATAGACCCGCTTGCCCTGGAACGGGCACAGCATCAGGCCCATGGTACCGCCTGGCTGGTAGCGCATGTTGCGGGCCTGACAGCCCTTCATGATTGGGCACAGCGTTTGGAAAACACAGAGACGATGGGCCCGGTTGAGGCTGGGATTCTCCGAATTGGCTTTGCGGAGTATCTGAACCGGATCATCCATGGCCTGCCCATGGGACAAACTGAAACAGTACGCCCTCATGAATTGGGTATTTCTCTGCGGGCCATGGGTATGGCAACTGACCCGACCTTGAATGCCCTATTTGCTGATCCAGACCTACCGGAAATACGAATGGCAACCGCGCGTGCGATATCGGAACATGGATTTTCCAATCCTGCGGATGATCCAGAGGGCGAGATTTCAATGATGCGGGCACAATATCAGCGCTTCGCCGAAACGGAAATCGCGCCCTATTGTCACCGCTGGCATATGGATGATGTTCTGATCCCTGATGAGACTGTGCAGAAAGTCGCTGATCTGGGGACGTTTGCTATTACGATTCCAGAAACCTATGACGGGCTGGGACTGTCTAAACAGGCGATGGTCGCGGTGACTGAAGAGTTATCCAGCTATCATCTGCCGACAGGATCACTGGCCACCCGGCCGGAGATTGCAGGTGAATTGATCAGCACCAGTGGCACAGAAGATCAGAAACAGCGCTTTTTGCCTGGGATCGCCAGCGGTGCCATCCTGACGACCGCTGTTTTTACAGAACCTGATATCGGCTCCGACTTGGCGCATCTCAGCACACGGGGCGTGCGACGGGGCGCTGTCTATCAAGTTTCAGGTGCCAAGACCTGGATCACCCATGGCGGGCGCAGTGATCTGATGACCCTGTTGGTGAGGACCCAAGCTGGTAGTCAGGACCATAGCGGCGTTTCCATGCTGTTGGCAGAAAAGCCGCGTGGCACACTGCAAACCCCCTTCCCCGCGCCGGGCATGAGTGGCGGAGAGATCCGTACTCTGGGTTATCGCGGCATGAAGGAATATGACATCTCCTTCGATAAATTTGAGGTCCCCGCCCATAATCTTCTGGGGGGAGAGGAAGGCCTGGGGTTCAGACAATTAATGGCAACATTCGAATCCGCGCGCATCCAAACCGCCGCGCGGGCCGTTGGTGTTGCGCGCAATGCTCTGCGGCTGGCGCTAGACTATGCCTCAACGCGGCGTCAATTCGGCCAGCCCCTGATTCAATTTCCCAGAATTGCCGATAAACTGGCCCTGATGGCCGCTGAGACAGAAATTATCCGGCAGTTGACGCGCCACGCCGCCCTGGCAAAAGATACGGGTCGACGCTGTGATGTGGAAGCGGGCATGGCCAAGCTGCTGGCGGCCCGCACCGCCTGGGCAGCGGCCGATGATGCCCTTCAGATTCACGGCGGCACTGGCTATGCATTGGAAAGTCAGATTTCCCGTGTGCTGGTAGATGCCCGCATCTTAAATATCTTCGAAGGCACCGGCGAGATTCAAGCGCAAGTGATTGCCCGTGGGTTGCTTAGTCGTCGAAATTAGTCACATGACACCCTATATGGGCATAGAATACTCAAATTCGGAATGATCGAAGGGATCCCGTGAATGTATCGCAAAAGTCTTCTCGCCACGCTTTTGTTGCTGTTTGCTTTTTCTTTTTCTGCGCAGCAATCGGCACAGGCACAAGAATACTCGGTCCTGCCCCATTCCGCGCGGTATAGTGTTAAACTGGTCGAGGCGCGGGTTGGCGAGGTTTCAATGCTGGATG
>JARGPE010000282.1 GCA_029212835.1 Alphaproteobacteria bacterium
CCTTTCCGGAGAATGTTTATTTTGAGTCTGTTTGGAACATCCGTGGCACGCTTCGGGTCTAACGGAACAATATTCTCTTTTTCCTGTGATATCATGGACATAAAACGAGAATAAAAAAAGAACTTGCGCACGGGAACAGAACGCGTACAGTATCCCCAGTTGCATGAACAACGTGGCTGTGACAGGAAGGATATCGCAACATGACACAAACGGCATTGCGCCTAGTGGGCAAGGAAGACATGGACAAGCAAAAAGCGTTGGAAGCAGCCTTGAGCCAGATTGAGCGTTCCTTTGGGAAAGGCTCAATCATGAAGCTGGGCCAGCAAGACAGTTTGGACATTGAGGCGATTTCAACAGGGTCGCTGGGTCTTGATATCGCCTTGGGCATTGGCGGGGTTCCGAAAGGGCGCGTCATCGAAGTGTTCGGGCCGGAAAGTTCGGGTAAGACCACGCTGGCCCTGCACATTGTTGCAGAGGCGCAAAAGGCAGGCGGTACCTGTTCCTTTATCGATGCGGAACATGCGCTGGATCCGGTTTATGCCCGCAAATTGGGTGTGAATGTGGATGAATTGCTGATCTCTCAGCCCGATGCGGGGGAGCAGGCATTGGAAATCGCCGATACGCTGGTTCGGTCTGGTGCGGTGGATGTGCTCGTCGTTGACTCGGTGGCAGCTCTCGTGCCTCGGGCGGAGCTGGAAGGGGAGATGGGCGATAGCCATGTTGGCCTTCAGGCTCGCTTGATGAGTCAGGCCCTGCGGAAACTGACGGGCTCTATTAAACGCTCCAATTGTCTGGTGATCTTCATCAACCAGATCCGTATGAAAATTGGTGTTATGTTTGGCAGTCCTGAAACTACGACCGGTGGTAATGCGCTGAAATTCTATGCTTCGGTTCGGTTGGACATTCGCCGGATTGGCCAGATCAAGGATAAGGATATCGTGGTCGGCAACCAAACCCGGGTGAAAGTCGTAAAGAACAAAGTTGCCCCCCCCTTCCGCATGGTTGAATTCGACATCATGTATGGGGAAGGGATATCCAAGACCGGTGAATTGATCGATCTGGGTGTGAATGCCGGCATAGTTGAGAAATCGGGCGCCTGGTTCTCGTATCAAGGCACGCGCATTGGTCAGGGTCGGGAGAATTCCAAGCGGTTCTTGGTCGAAAACCCGGATGTCGCGCAAAAGATTGAATCGGCCATTCGCTCCAATGCTGGGATTTTATCGTCCACTATGTTGGATGGTCCTGATCCCGTTGAGGCTGTTGAGGCTGATTTGTCGCCGGATGATGCGCCAGATTCCTGAGACGTAACGGCTAAAGTTTTTCAGCGTGAGCCTATTTATTCCGGCGGTGGGGTTATCCCTGCCGCCGGAATTTTTTGAGTGGCTATTGCCCGGGTCAGGGCCGTGAATTCAGCAACACTCAGTTCCTCTGCCCGGCGGGTTGGGGCGATATTTGCCATTTCCAAAACTGTCTCTGGCTGCGTAACCAAACTTTTGAGGGATCCTCGCAACATTTTTCGGCGCTGGCCAAAGGCCGCCTGAGTGACCAATTCCAGCAAGGCAGGATCACAATCGGTCGGGTCGGGATGTTTTGGAATCAGGGATACCACAGCGGATGAGACCTTTGGCGGTGGTGTAAAAGCTTGGGGCGGCAAGGTCAGTGAGATGCGCGTGTCACAGCGCCAATTACATAAAACAGACAGTCGTGAATAGGCGCGATCCCCCGGCAGGGCGACAATCCGCTCAGCAACTTCCTTTTGGAACATTAGGGATAGGCTGGCAATGCCATCTGCATTGCGCAACCAGTTGATTAACAAGGGCGTGGCGATGTTATAGGGTAGATTGGCCACGATCTTCAGAGGGGCAGGGCCCAGGGCACCGTAGTCAATAGTCAGAGCATCGCCCTCGATGACATGCAGCCGCCCCTGTGATGCCAGGACCAAAGGTGCCAGTGCTTCCAGGCAGCGTCGATCCTTTTCAATGGCAACGACTGAAGCGGCTCCTTCACTTAACAGGGCGCGGGTCAGGCCGCCCGGTCCTGGCCCAACTTCAACGACCGTTCCAACCGATAAATCACCGGCGCTGCGGGCGATTTTCCCTGTCAAATTCAGGTCCAGCAGAAAGTTCTGACCAAGGGATTTTCGCGCTGCCAGATCATGTGCTTTTATAATTTCCCGCAGGGGGGGGAGCGTCGCAATGGAGTCGGCAATTGATTTTTGGGTCATGACCGTGTGCTTGCCATGGTTGCCGCCAGGTGCAAGGCGCTGATCAGGCTGTCAGGCCGCGCAACACCAGTGCCGGCGATCTCAAACGCTGTGCCATGGTCTGGCGATGTCCTGATGAAGGGCAGGCCCAACGTGACATTCACGCCCCCATGAAAGTCCAGTGTCTTTACGGGGATCAACGCCTGGTCATGATACATGCACAGGGCCGCATCATAGGTCGCCCGTGCCTCTGTATGGAACATCGTATCGGCTGGCAGCGGCCCTAAGATAGTCATGCCTTCCTTGCGCAATAGGTCCAGGGCAGGGGCTAGGATTTCCTGTTCTTCGATTCCCAGGGCCCCGCCTTCACCGGCATGCGGATTCAGGCCAGCCACGGCGATGCGTGGGGTTTCTAGTCCGAAATATCGCCGTAAGTCTGTATTCAATATCCGTGCTGTTTCCACGATTAAATCACTGGTCAGTGTCGAAATCGCGTCGCGTAAACTGGTATGCACAGTCACTGGAATGGCCCGTAAGCCACCGCCTGCCAGCATCATCACGGTGCGCGGCACATTGGCAAGATCCGCCAAATATTCTGTATGGCCAGGGTGACGAAACCCACCCGCATACAATACTGCTTTGTTAATCGGATTTGTGACCATTGCGGAGGCCCATCCAGATTTACATAAGGTAACAGCGCGATCGATCGATGCCAGGACGGCGTTGGTATTGGCGGGGTCTGGGCGGCCAGGCGTTACTGGCACAGGCAAGGGTTGGCTGAGGATCGGTATGGCGTTTGGGAAAACTTCTAACGCTTCATCAGGGGTGTTGATTTCCACAAAGGCTGTGCCGCCGCCAAGAATGGCGTCTAGAGCCCGCATGCGTGCTGGATCATCGATTAAAACAAAGGGGGGGATGGTTTCTTGGTCACGACGCAGCCAGGCCGCGCGCGCAATCTCTCCACCAATGCCCGCTGGTTCCCCCATTGTCAGGGCGATTGGTGCGGGGCGGTTCGTCGCTGTCATAGGCGAATATCGATGAAGGCCTCGCGCCGCAAGTCCCGCAGCTTTCTACGCACAAGCAACTCTAGCCGTTCGTTGGTCAGGCGTGCGCCCACTTGTTCACGACTGGGCAGCGTCAGGCCTGCGTCTTTGCGGTCACAGATTGTCACCATTACGACTGCAGACCCCATATCAATAGGGTTGGATGTTTGGCCTGCTTGCAGTCCGTCTATTGCTTTCTGCGTTGCGGCAGGAAGTTCTGAAATGGCGATATCTTCTGCCGCAGCCACGCTGGTATTGGGCTGTCCTTGTCCATAAGCCTTCAGCGCGTCACAGCTGTTGATAGAGGCCTTTGCCGTGTTCAAGGCTGCTATTGCGGCTGGTTTCGCGGTTTCGGCATTTTCTTTTGGGATTCGTTGAATCAATTGGAACAGATCCACTTTTGCCTGACCAGGGTCACGCCCAATGGTCTGGGTATCCGTAACATATAAAAGATAGAAGCCAGTAATACTGCGGATCGGGGCAGAGACCATGCCCGGTGATAACGTTCTAAGAACCGAATCCAATTCATCGGGTAATTGCCCGGGCGCGATCCACCCTAAGTCACCACCTGAACTAGCTGTACCGCTTTGTGAAAAGCTTCGTGCTAGGGCGGAGAAATCGGCCCCGCCACGAATTTGATTTAACAGTCGGTCCGCATTGTTTCGGATTTCTGTCGCTTCGTCT
>JARGPE010000025.1 GCA_029212835.1 Alphaproteobacteria bacterium
GCCAGAAATCCGATGCCGCAGGAAACGGCGAATAATCCGATCCAACCGAAGACGGTCAGGCTTTCGCCGATCAACAGAAAAGCCCCTAAGGCGACCAAGGCGGGCGCCATCCCGCGAGAAATAGGATAGACTTGGGACAAATCGCCCAAGCGATAGGCCTGGAACAGCAATGCGTAATAGCCGTAATGCACTGTTGTCGAGATCACAATGGAGGGCCAGCTGGCCGGGGCAGGCAGCGGTGAGGTCACGATCAAGGCTACGCCAACAAGGACATGGATCAACGATACCGCGGCCAGCGTCATTGCGCGGTCGTCAGCCGCTTTGACAATGGCATTCCAAAAGGCATGCAACAGCGCCGCAGTCAGAACCAGGGTAAGCGCGAAAACGGACAAAGAGGGGGAGCGTCCTTAAAATTGAGGTAACGGGGCACTAGGCCCAGGGAAGGGAAAAGGTTTTTACATTGGTAAAGCTTTTCATCGCTTCGACAACGCCTTCTTTGAAACCATTACCAGAATCTTTGATGCCGCCAAAGGGGGACATTTCAATCCGATATCCCGGCACTTCCCAGATATTGACTGTGCCAACTTTCAGCCCTGCTATGTATTTTTGCATCCGCCGGAAATCGTTAGTGCAGACGCCAGATGACAGACCAAAGGCTGTCGAATTTGAAAGAGCAATCAGTTCATCGTCGGCATCCGGCGCGCGGATGATAGGAACAATCGGACCGAAGGTTTCTTCCATCACCAATTCACTGCCATGGGGCACACGATCAACGACGATAGGGGGCAGCAACGCACCTTGGCGACCTGGATTATACAGGATGTCGGCCCCCTGTTCCGCAGCCATGTAGACTCTGTCCTCAAACAGTTTCGCCGCCTTTTCATGCACCACAGTACCGAGGTCGGTTGTGGGGTCCATTGGATCGCCAAAGCGGATTTTCTGCGCCCGCTCCAGAACCATTGGCACAAACCGATCCGCAATGCTTTCCTGACACAGGATGCGCTTTACAGCCGTACAGCGTTGGCCGGAATTCTTCGTTGCCCCCATCACGGCCAGATCAGCAGCGCGGGCCAAATCTTCGTCAGACAGATCGTTTAAGATGATCAATGGGTCATTGCCACCCAGTTCCAGTACCGCACGGCGATAGCCAGCTTTGGAGGCGATCATCTTCCCAACCGGCACACCACCAGTAAAGGTGATCAGATCAATGGCAGGATTTAGGATCATCTCGTCGCCAATATCGGCGGGCATGCCGGTGACAACTGAAAGCATTTCCGGCGGAAGGCCAGCTTCGTAGAGAATGTCGGCCAGCAACAGCGCAGTCATGGGAGTCAGCTCTGTCGGCTTCACCACGACACAGTTATTGGTGGCAATGGCCGGCGCAACTTTATGTGAGACCATGTTCAGCGGGTGATTGAACGGCGTAATAGCTGAAATCGCGTTCAGTGGCTCGCGAAGGGTGAAAATCTTGCGTGCCTTGCCATGGGGCGTCAGATCACAGGAGAAGATTTCTCCATCATCCAGAATGCAAAGCTGCCCGGCCAATGTGAACACGTCAAAGGCGCGGCCCACCTCATAGAGGGAGTCGGCCTTAGAGATTCCAAGTTCCAGCGTGATCACATCGGACAGCGCGTCCTTGCGTGCAATCAGACCTTCTGCCGTTTTCAGCAGAATCTGTTGGCGCTCGTAGCGGGTCAGCTTGGACGTATAGCCCGACGCAATCTCAAACGCTTGCTTGGCATGGCGGGCCGATCCGGCAGGCACAGTCCCAATCACCTCATTGGTAAAGGGATAATGCACGTCAATCACGCCATCCGCATCGACCATTTTACCAGCGATGCGCATCGGTTCGTGACGCGGGGATGTGGGAACTGCTTTGGGATGCGCTGTCATGATTGAACCTCAGCCCCGTGCTGCTGCCATCGCGGCATAGAAATAGGCATCAAAGTTCCTCAACACTGGCGCTTCTGGCAGGGCGTCAATCTTGCGGTTGATGATGAACGGCACAACTTGTTCGGACAGGCCCCCATGAGAGCGCAAGGGTTCCTTCAGCCCAGACAGATCGTGGCGACTTTCGCTGGTCCCGATCGTCATATTTTCGGAAGAAACCAGGACGACATCTCCAATGCGATCGCCGGGCAGTTCGAAACGCTCGACCGCCGTTGCTTTATCGATCACGACTTCCAGGCCTGGAATTTTTTGCAGCTGGGCAATAATGTCGGCGTGATCTGATCCTTCTGGCAGATAGGCTGTGGCAAAGGATCCCAACGCGCCGTGATGCACCAGATAGGGGTCGGTGATCGGCAGGATTACCCGCGCCGCATCTTTGCCCAGCCATGTATCCAGAACGTCCTGGACATAGACTACATTGGGCTCTCCCTGAGCCGAATGTTTCGGCTTCATCCCATGGTCGGCGGTAATGACGATGACTGCGCCTAGTGCGTCCAACTCGGCAATGTATTTGTCGAACATCTTGTAGAATGCATTCGCGTCTGGTGCGCCCGGCGCATGTTTGTGCTGCACATAGTCGGTGGTCGATAGATACAGGATATCGGGTTTGAATTCCTTCAACAGCTTCACGCCAGCAGCAAAAACGAACTCAGACAATTCAGCGGAATAGACCGGCGGTACGGGCAGGCCCATCCAGGCAGCAGCATTATCGATGCCATTGGTAGCCATCGTGGTCTGATCGGATTTTTCCGAGGAAAAACAAATTGCACGCCCTTCGTCAAAGCGAATGCCGTGGCCCAATAGGGGGCGCAGCTTATCCTTTGCCGTCACCAGCGCAATCTTGGCACCCGCGTCATAAAAGGCTTTAAAGATGCTGGGCGCGCGCAGGAAGCGCGGGTCATTCATCATCACCTCTTCGCCCGTCGACGGTTCATAGAGATAGTTGCCACAGATACCATGGACTGATGGCGGCTGACCGGTTGCGATTGAGATGTTGTTGGGATTGGTAAAGCTGGGCATGACGCAATGGGCAAGATGCGCGGTGCCTTTTTCATAAACCTTCTGCAAGGCTGGCATCAGGCCCGCAGCGACGGCTTCGTCCAGATAGGCAGGCTCACAGCCATCCAGGCAGATCGCAACCGCAGGCACTTTTGGCCAGGAATATTTGCGGCCGTTGACGGTAAGGTCGGGGGTGGCGATATGGTTCATGAAAGGCTCCTTTGAACAAAAATTTGATTACGCAGCCAATTTGGCGCGTTCGGCGATTGCGGCTTCAGGCGGGGCACCACTGTCTACACCCATTTCCGCCAGGCTTTCGCCGGCGGCCTGGACCACGGCGCGCATGACGGCTTCATCCATTCGCCCGATACAGCCGATGCGGAAACTGTCCACGACGGTTAGCTTTCCAGGATAGATGATGAACCCTTTCGTCTTCATCAGGTCGTAAAACTGATCGAAGGCAAAATTCGGATGGGCGGGGCTGAAGAAAGTAACAATGATTGGTGACAGCCAGCCATCCTTTAGCAGGGTCTCAAATCCTAGGTTGCGCATGCCACTGACCATCACGTCGCGGTTGCGGGCATAACGCGCGCCTCTTGCGGCGACACCGCCTTCAAGTTCATGCAGGCGCAAGGCTTCCAGGAAGGCAGCAATTGTATGGGTCGGCGGCGTGAAGCGCCATTGGCCCGTCTTGTTCATATGCGCCCATTGGGCATGGAGATCGAGGCTTAGCGAGTGGCTGCGCCCTTCGGCGGCAGCAAGCTCACTTTTTCGGGCCAGAATAAAACCAAAGCCCGGTACGCCTTCGATGCATTTATTGGCGGACGAGACCAATGCCTCATAGCGAATATCGGCAACCTCCATCGGTACTGCGCCAAAGGCGCTCATCGAATCGATCAGCAATTTGCGCCCTCGAGCATAAACCGCTTCGGAAATCTCTGCCACTGGGTTCAGAATACCGGAACTGGTCTCGCAGTGGATCGCAACGACATGGGTGATCGTGGGATCAGCGTCTAGAGCCGCTGCAACTTCAACCCCGCGTGGCGGCATGTAGTCACCTTTGTCGATAACAACATGGTCCCGTCCCAGATACCGCAGGGTCTGGGCGGTGCGTTGGCCATAAGCCCCATTGGCCAGGACCAGGACTTTGCCGTCTTTCGGGATCAAACTGCCCAACATGGATTCCACGGCGAAACTGCCGCTGCCCTGCATTGGGACACAATCAAATTCGCCCTTAGTGTCCGCAATCAGGCTGAGCAGATGACGGCGCAATTGGGCTGTCATGGCACGGAAGTCACCGTCCCATGAACCCCAATCCCGCAGCATCGCTTGCTTGACGCTATAGGCCGTGGTTAGGGGGCCCGGTGTTAACAGATAAGGCTCACCCAGGGCGGGTGCTTCAAAACTGGAACTCTCATTTTGTAACGACTGCATGCTATAGGCCTCCTGAAGGGGCATCGATGCCGATAGGTGCATCATCCCCTCTCATACCTATATGTAAAATCGTTAATTTGTATTGAAATATAAGTTTTTCTTTGATTACGCAGGTTGCGCTAGACGACTTTCCAAAAGGTCCCCACTTTCAGTCAGGATTGGATAAGCCAGTGTGGCCAGCAGAGAATTGATCTCCTTCAAGGCGCGGACGACTTCCAGATGGATGTCGCTGGTCTCAATACTGCGCGTCATACCGGATTGCAGGCGGGCCAGATGACGGTCATGGCTGTCACGCTCCAGTCGGCGTACCACTTCTTTTTCCCGCACCAATTGCCGGGCACAGTCCAGATCGCCAGACAAAAGAACATTCAATGCCAGTTGGATATTGCTGAGAACTCGACCGTGAAGGTCGCTCATCTCGTTCCAGCCATCAGAGGAGAAGGTTAGGTTTCGATCTCGTTTTTCCTGCACCAGATTTAGCAGGTTCTTCGCGATAATATCTCCAACATGCTCCAGATTGATGGCCGCATCGGTCAGTTCGATGCCCCGGCGAGCCTCGTCGGCACTTAAGGTGCCGCGGTTGACTTGGGCGATGTATAGTTTGATGGCGCTATGGGCGCGGTTTACATCTTCATCCAGTTTTCGGACGCGCTTGACCTGCTCACGGTTTGATACCTCGAAAAGATCCATCACTGGGCGCAGCATCACTTCAATTGTCTCTGCCATACGCAGCACTTCGCGTGTAGCACTGGTCAGCGCTAAACTTGGGGTGCCAACCAGCGTGGGGTCCAAGGCGCTGACAGGACGCGCTAATTGATCCAGGTCGCCCTCTGATTCGGTTTCACTGGGGTACATTCGGGCTAAAAGACGGTCCATTGCGCCGGTCCAGGGCAGGCATAGACAAACCAGCACAGCATTGAAGATCACATGCAGGCCGACCAGTTGCTGTGCCTCTGACCCACCCCAGAAATCCAGGCGCACCGGCACTGTCTGAGCCAGAACCAACAAGAGGATCGCCAAGCTTCCACGAAAAATCAGAGCGCCCATTGGGATGCGGCGCATCGGTCCAGCTTGTCCACGACTCAGCCAAACAGCAATAATACCACCCCCGAAGTTAGCGCCTAAAACGAATGATATTCCAACCTCTACAGGCAACAATCCCTGGGCGGCGAATGTTGCGATCAACAGTAATGCTGCGACACTGGAATGAATCAGCCAGGTAAACAGGATCGCTAACAGAAAAGCGCTGGCGAAATCATCGCTCAAATAATCGATGACGGCGGGTAGGACGGTGCTTGCGCGCAACGGCGCGGTGGCTTCCCCGATCATTTGCAAGGACAGCAATATCAGGGCGATGCCCAATAGAATGCGGCCAATCTGTTTGACCGCGCGGGCATCAAATTTCAGAAACATTGTCCCGCCAACCAACAGCAGAACGGGCACCAACCAGCTTAAGTCAAAGGACAAGATCTGAACCACCAGAGCGGACCCCAAATCCGCACCCAGCAGCACCGCGATGCCTGTGGCGATGCTCAGCAATCCGCTTGCAGCCAAACCCGTACACAGAACCGCCACAGCGGTTGAACTTTGCAGCAACACAGCCAGTCCCATGCCGATGCCGGCTGCTTTTATTGGTCCCTTTGTCATGCGTTGCATGACACGGCGCAGGTCACCGCCATAGGCACGTTCCACACCTGTGCGAACCATACGCACTGCCCAGAGCAGAAGCATGACGGCACCACCGAGGTGCAAAAGGATAAGCGATATCTGCATAGAGTTTCTCTTCCCCGCTGTGCCAATTTTATAGCAGATGCCGGATTCGTCTATCAATCAAATCGTTAGTTTTGATATTTGTATCGCCTGATGTTATCAAAAAGAGAATTCTGGGAGAAGGTTGATCATGCGTTACGTACAATTACGAGCGTTTCATTACGTGGCAATCTGTGGCGGATTCTCGCGCGCTGCCGAAGAGTTACTGCTGACCCAGCCAGCGATCTCCGACCAAGTTCGGAAGCTGGAAGAAGAATATGATATTCTGTTATTTAATAGACGCAAAAAACAAGTGACGTTGACGCCTGCTGGGGAAGGATTGCTGGATATCACCCGGCGATTGTTCGACAGTGAGCAACAGGCGCTGGAATTGCTGTCGGAATCCCGTGCCCTTCGGTCGGGAACGTTGCGGATTATTGCGGATTCCGCCCATCACCTTTTGCTGACATTAGGTCAGTTTCGCTTGAAATATCCTGGCGTGCAGATTTCTGTGCGCAGCGGTAACAGCGAAACCGTGATTGACAGCCTTTACAGTTATGAGGCGGATCTTGGCGTGATTGGGGAAATTCCAACTGGGCGAGATTTTGAGGTACTGCACCTCAATGCCACGCCTATCATCGCCTTTGTTGCGGCCAGTCATCCATTGGCCAGCCGCACCTCCCTGACCATCGAGGAATTGGCGCTGCACCCGTTGATTTTGCGAGAGCGTGGGTCCAAGACACGAAGAAAATTAGAAGACGGTGCCGCCGAAGCCGGAATCATGTTGAAACCCACCATTGAAGCAGAGGGCAGAGAAGCCGTACGAGAGATTGTTGCGTCGGGCGCTGGCATTGGCTTTGTCTCCGCCGCAGAATTTGGCCGAGACGCAAGGTTGGTGCAGATCCCAATCCAGGGTCTGGATATGCGTATGGACGAGGCGCTGATCTGCCTACGTGACCGCAGCAAGGGCAAGCTTGTCCAAGCCTTCTTGGACATCGCGCGCGCTAATTCTAAGGTCTAGTTTTGGGGCGCAGGATTGGCTCCGTCGCAGCCTACGGACCAATTCGCCTATGGACTAATCCGACTACTGACCAAATCGACCGGCGGTCAGGCCGTCCATTTCAATTTCTGGCTTTTTACCGACAATCAAATCGGCGACAGCGCGCGCCGAACCACAAGACATCGTCCAGCCTAAGGTTCCGTGGCCCGTATTCAGGAACAAATTATCGTAGCGTGTTGGGCCGATGACAGGCGTGCCGTCTGGGGTCATGGGGCGCAGGCCCGTCCATCCTTCTGCCTTGCTGACATCACCGCCTTTTGGGAACAGGTCGCTGACGACATGGCGCACAGTATCGGTCGCATGCCCGCCCAGACGTTTGCTATAGCCTATGATCTCAGCCTGTCCGGCAACACGAATGCGATCGCCCAGCCGCGTGATTGCAACTTTATGGGTCTCATCCATGATGGTGGATTGCGGCGCGGCATCAGGATCAGTGACAGGCAGGGTGATGGAATAGCCCTTGATCGGATAGATCGGCAGGTTAATGTCAATCGTCTTTAACAGAATTGGCGCATAGGGCCCCAGCGCACAGACGTAACGATCTGCGGTTTCCAGACCTTGATCTGTCTCCACGCCAATGATCTTGCCCTGTTCCGCGACCAATTTGTTGATCACAACATTATAGTGGAACTCCACACCCAACTCTGCAGCTTTTTCTGATAGGGCCTGGGTAAACATGCGGCAATCCCCGGTGCGATCTGCCAACAGGCGCAGGCCGCCCACAAACTTGTCTGCGACATGTTTCAGTCCGGGCTCTGCCGCGATACAGCCATCGCGGTCCAGGACTTCATAGGGGGAGTCGAATTGGTCCAGAACCGCCTGATCCGCTTTGGCGGCCTTTACCTGCTTTTCCGTGCGGAAGAGTTGCAAGGTGCCTTGATCCCGCTGGTCGAAATCGATTGAGACTTCTTCCATCAACTCGGTCAGAGCATCGCGGCTATAGTTGGAAACCCGCACCATCCGGCTCTTATTGATGGCATAGGAGGTCTCGTTACAGTTCATCAGCAATTGCAGGCACCATTTCCACATGCTGGGACTGATCAGGGGCCAGATGAACAAGGGGCGGTGGCGCATGAACAACCATTTAAGGGCCTTCATCGGAATGCCGGGCGCGGCCCAGGGGCTGCTCATCCCATAAGACAGTTCACCCGCATTGGCGAAACTGGTTTCCATGCCGGGACCGCGCTGGCGGTCAATAACGGTCACTTGGACACCCTGTCGGGCGAGATAGTAAGCCGTCGTAACGCCGATTATGCCGGCACCAAGAACGATAACACGCATGATATCCCCTGAGATCGAGCCCCGTATAGCGGTTTGACCGCCGATGATTTAACGTCAGGATGACATAGCGCTGTGGATTTGAACAGGGGCGCCCCCATGTAATGGGGAAGGGCTGCATGCACCGAAACTGGATCGACAGGAGAGATTTCAAATGACCGAGAAAACCCGCCAGGAATCGGATGCCTTTGGCAGTATTGATGTGCCAGCGGATAAATATTGGGGAGCCCAAACGCAACGCAGCCTGCAAAACTTCCGTATTGGGACGGAAACCATGCCGATCCCCCTTATCCACGCGCTGGGCATTGTGAAACAGGCCGCCGCCCTGACGAATATGGAACAAAACCTGCTGGACATGCGCTTGGGAAAAGCCATTGTGGCCGCCGCGCAGGAAGTATCTGAGGGGGCGCTGGACGCGCATTTCCCACTAAAAGTCTGGCAGACCGGTTCTGGCACCCAAACCAATATGAATGCAAATGAGGTTATCTCGAACCGCGCCATTGAAGCCCTGGGCGGGGTATTGGGGTCGAAAGACCCGGTGCATCCGAATGACCATGTTAATCGGTCTCAGTCTTCCAACGACACCTTTCCGACCGCCATGCATATTGCGGCTGTGCGCCAGCTTCATGCGGAGCTTGTGCCAGCCTTGAGCTATCTGCACGGTCTTTTGGCCGAGAAGGCACATGCATGGCAGGAGATCGTGAAGCTGGGTCGCACCCATCTGCAGGATGCAACGCCCCTGACCCTGGGGCAGGAGTTTTCGGGCTATGCAAAGCAGATTGAATTGGGCCTGCAACGAGTAGAGGCTTGTTTGCCGCGCCTTTATCCATTGGCGCAGGGAGCAACCGCAGTTGGGACTGGTCTGAATTCGCCCGAAGGCTTTGCGGATCGTTTCGCAGCCCATGTTGTAGACCTGACGGGTCTGCCGTTTATCAGTGCGGAGAATAAATTTGAGGCGATTGCCGCCCATGACGCGATGGTGGAAGTATCTGGTGTTCTTAACACTATCGCCTCCAGCCTGTTTAAAATTGCCCAGGACATTCGTTTCTTGGGCTCTGGTCCACGATCTGGACTAGGGGAATTGATCTTGCCGGAAAATGAACCCGGATCGTCGATCATGCCGGGCAAGGTCAACCCGACCCAATGTGAGGCGATGACCATGGTCTGTACACAGGTGATGGGCAATCACACGACGGTCACCATCGCCGGCAGCCAGGGCAATTTTGAACTGAACGTTTTCAAGCCGGTGCTGATCTTTAATGTGCTGCAATCGATCCGCCTGTTAGCCGATGCCAGCCGATCATTCGGTGAGAATTGTATCGAGGGTCTGGAACCAGATCGAGATCGCATTGGCTCCTTGATGGCGCAATCCTTGATGTTGGTGACATCCTTGGCGCCCCATATTGGCTATGACGCTGCCTCGAAGATCGCAAAGACCGCCCATAAAAAGGGCACGACCTTGCGGGAGGCGGCACTGGAGTCCGGTCTGGTGACCGACACGCAGTATGACGCATGGGTGGACCCGCTGGCTATGACGCATCCCGATGAAACGGACGCGCCAAAAGGGTAACGCCGAATTCTCTGAGATATACTGGGCTTGTTGCGGTGCAAAATAGTTTGCGTCGCCCCTCTTGTTTGAAAGCAATCTATATAATATATAAAGTATATTAAATTTCAAAAAGCGACCGATATTATGCGTAACCCAAATCAAAGTTTTGGTTTTCTTGTGCATGAGGTTGCCCGGTTACTGCGCCGTGATTTCAATCAGCGCGCGGTCGATCTGGGGCTCTCTCAGGCGCAATGGCGTGCTCTTGCCTATCTGTCGCATCACGAAGGTGTTCGGCAGGTTACATTGGCGGAATTCCTGGAAATCCAACCAATCTCGCTGGCGCGTCAATTGGATTATTTACAGGAAAATGGATTGATTGAACGCCGTCCAGATCCATCGGACCGGCGCGCCATTCAACTCTATCTGACCCCTAAGGCGGAGCCGGTTCTGGAACGATTATGGGGCTATGCCACGGAAACACGAAAAGTGGCCTTGGCTGACATGCCAGAGGTCGATCACCAGGCGCTGGTTACGTTGTTGCAACGTGTAAAACAAAATCTTCTCTCAAGTGATGACACCTGCCGCATAGATGATGCGCGGGCAGCTGAAAGCAAAGACGATGTCTAATCAAACACCCAACACGGCGTCCCCGGTTGAACCCACCACCGATGTAATCCCTGGTGGTCAGGCGACACAGGGCGTCGCTGATAAAAATGACAATAAAGCCCAGATACGAAGAACCCCTTGGGTTCGTCGCTTCCTTTTGGTGTTTGGGCCGTTACTGGTCATCCTGATCAGCAGCTATGTCTATTTTACCGGTGGCCGCTTTGTCAGCACTGAAAACGCCTATATCAAGGCAGACAAAGTAATGGTTGCAGCAGAGGTTTCCGGGCTGATTTCTGAAGTGACAGTTAAGGAAAATCAGCCTGTCTCCGGCGGGGATGTGCTGTTTCGAATTGACGATCGGCCCTATCGTATCGCGTTGACGGAGGCACAGGCCCAGGTCCTGAAGATCCGCAATGAGTTTGCCAGCCTGAAGGCCAGCTATCAGCAGAAACAGTCTGAATTGGCGCTGGCCCGGGCGAATATTGACTACGCCAAGAGCGAGTATGATCGTCAAAAGCCACTGGTTGCCACTAAGACGATTTCGTCGAGCAAATTCGATTCGATCAATCACGACCTGACCGTTGCGCGTCGGCAGGAACAAATTACTCAACAGGAGGCACAGCAGATCTTGGCCACTTTGGGCGGATCCATTGATATCGCAATCGATGATTACCCACCCTATCAGCAGGCGATGGCCGATCTGGACCGTGCCAAGCTAAATCTGGAACGAACAGTCGTTCGGGCACCGTTTGATGGCGTCGCCAGCAATACACCGGAAATTGGCAAACAGGTTGTCGGCAATGCCGCATCTAGCAGCCCAGTCATGAGCTTGATTGCGACCAAGGGTGTCTGGATCGAAGCGAATTTTAAAGAAACGGACCTGACCTATGTGAAACCCGGTCAGCCTGTGGACATCATCGTGGACACCTATCCGGATCAAGATCTGCATGGATTTGTGACCAGTGTCAGTCAGGGAACTGGGTCTGAGTTTTCTGTGATTCCCCCCCAGAATGCGACCGGTAATTGGGTTAAGGTCGTGCAGCGGATCCCTGTTCGTATTTCCATTCCCAATGACGAGGCCAAATTGGCCTTGCGGTCCGGGATGAGTACATCTGTGGAGATCGATACCGGTCATCAGCGTGACATGCCCAATATCGTGCATTCTGCACTGTCCTGGCTGGGAGGCTTGCCACAGGCAACAGCGGCGGAAACCGAGCAACCAAAATGACATCGGCTGAGAGCAAATCTCCTGCTCATCTAGGCCTGATCACCGCCTCCATCATGTTGGCGACAATTATGCAGGCCCTGGATACGACGATTGCCAATGTTGCCTTGCCCCATATGCAAGGCAGCCTGTCAGCGACGCAGGACCAGATTTCCTGGGTGCTGACCTCCTATATCGTGGCAGCAGCGATTATGACGCCGCCGACCGGCTATCTGGCAGCACGGTTTGGACGCAAGCGTCTGTTTGCCACGATGGTGACGGGTTTTACCCTGGCATCAATGCTGTGTGGTGCGGCGACTTCGTTGGAACAGATTGTTTTATTCCGACTGTTGCAAGGTGTCTTTGGGGCTGGTCTGGTGCCGCTCTCCCAGGCCGTGTTGCTGGACAGCTATCCAAAAGAAAAACATGGATCGGCGATGGCCCTGTGGGGTGTCGGTGTTATGGTGGGGCCAATTCTGGGCCCGACGTTGGGCGGTTATCTGACAGAATATTATAATTGGCGCTGGGTATTTTACATCAACCTGCCGTTTGGCGTTTTGGCCCTGACGGGAATTTTAGCCGTCGTGCCGGAAACAGTGCGTGATCTGAACCGTCGGTTTGATATTTTTGGTTTTGCCCTTTTGAGCCTCGCCATTGGTGCCTTACAGATGATGCTGGATCGTGGCGAATCACAGGATTGGTTTTCTTCCACGGAAATCGTGATCGAAATGGTCTTGGCGGGGTTATGTTTTTACATGTTTCTGGTTCAGATGTTCACGGCGAAGAACCCGTTCATCGAACCAGGCTTGTTCAAAGATCGTAATTTCGCAGCCGGTCTGTTTATCATCTTTATGGTTGGTATTATCTTGTTGGCGACGCTTGCCTTGTTGCCGCCCTTTCTTCAGTCCCTGATGGGGTATCCTGTGCTGGCAACCGGCTATATTCTGGCTCCGCGTGGTATTGGAACGATGATTGCCATGACAATTGTCGGGCGCTTGAACGGTCGGGTGGATGCCCGCGCCCTGATCTTTTTGGGCATATGCCTGATCTCATTTTCGCTTTGGAAGATGTCCACATTTACGGTCGATGTGCCGATGTTCACATTGATCTGGACCGGGATTGTTCAGGGATTCGGATTGGGCTTTATCTTTGTGCCTCTTAGCACCGTTGCCTTTTCCACCCTGGAATCAAAATACCGGAATGAAGGGACGGCCATGTTCAGCCTGATGCGCAATATCGGTAGTAGTATTGGGATATCTGTTGTCGTAACGCTGCTGGCGCAGAATACCCAAATCAATCACGCCAATATTGGGGATCTGATGAACCCATTCCGCGACATGATGCAGCAACCTCTGTTGCCTCAATCCTGGGATTGGCAGACGACAACAGGAGTCACGTCCTTGAACGGGGCAGTCACGAAACAGGCATCCACCATCGCATATCTGGATAATTTCATTTTCATGATGTGGATCACCCTCGCGGCAGTTCCCTTGCTGCTGCTTATCAGACCCAAGAAGAAAGTATAATTTTTTTGCAATTGAGAACCATTCGCATTTTCCTTGACTTCCTTTTCTGATCTCTAAATACTCCCGCCCTGTAACGATGTTGGCATCAACTATGTCGACATTTCGGCTCAACTGGGGGTGGGGAAACCAGCCAGCAAAGAGCTTCATGAACCTCAATTATGGGGATTGAGAAGTGTGTCTTGTGCCAGCAAATCCACGAAACCCAATTTTGAATAATGGAGTTTCAATATGAAAAAATCATGGCTCCTTGCTGGCACCATGCTGATCGGTCTTATGCCGGCTGTTGCGGCGCAGGCAGGGGATGTTGAGGTAACGTTCTCTGGTTCGCTGGATTATCAATTTGGCTTCGCCGATGCGGACCAAGCTGCTCCGGGAGTGGGGGCAAGCATTTCAGCCGTGTCCGACCAATCTGAATTGGTTTGGGATGTGAATGCTGTGACTGACACGGGGCTGCATTATGGCGCTAATATTCAGTGGGGCTTTGCGGAAGGAAATTCAGGCGTTTTTGATGAAACCTATCTGAAGTTCTATGGCGATTGGGGCCGCATTCATCTGGGTGCCGACGATGATGTTGTCGACAATATGGCGACAGGCGGTCATGACGTTCAGGCCCATAGCGAAGGGTTCGACGGAGAGTTTGCAGATTATTATACTCAAATTGGGGATGCGGTCTTTCTTAAAACAACCGGCACCAGTGATGATGCCAACAAGATCGCCTATTATACCCCGAATTTTGGTGGGTTCGAAGGTGGTATCTCCTTCACGCCAGAAAGTGGAATAGAAGGCCAGACGCAGCAAACGGACACTGGTGACGCATACAACATCCTCGAAACTTCAGTTACATATGGCATTGATCTTCAGGATGTCTCGATCCTGGGGTCTCTGGGGTATCGACATGCGGATGCTGACCAGGGCGTCATCAATCAAGATCTTGAAAAAATCAATGCATTTCGCGCTGGCGTAAAGGTGGGGTTTGGCCCGATCGAGGTGGGTGTCGGATATGGCGATAATGGATCGTCCGGAACCCAAAAAGGCACCTTGGCCGATGCTGGCAGCAATTATCAGCTGGGTGTTGGCTGGGACTATGGCCTGGGACGTCTGGCGGTTGGGTATGCCTATGGTGAAAACACCAATACCGATGGCACTGAAGATGAGATGACAGTCTACAACATATCAATCGATGCGACGGTGGCCGAAGGCCTGATCGTTTATAGCGATGTTGTCCATGCTGACAGCAGTAATGGTGCCGGTGGTGCCGCAAATGAGAATGAAGGAACTGTTGTTTTGGTTGGAACCGCCGTTTTCTTCTAGGCGATTTTGAGCATTCAGCGGTTTGACATAACCTGGTTGATGTATGAGAATGACTATCATTATCAGCCTAATGACTGTATGGGAGAGTAGCATGTTTAAGTTTGGAAGAGCCGTCGTCTTGGGCGCTATGGTGTTGGCGGTGCCGACCGTTTCGGTCAATGCCGCAGAACCGGGCGATATCCTGAAGACCTACGCCGATATTGCCCATGCGGGCTATGAGGATTCGCTGATCACGGCTAAAAACCTTGATCAGGCAGTAGATGGGCTGATTGCCGATCCAACAACAGAAACGCTGGCCGCAGCGCGCGAAGCATGGCTGAAGGCACGGGTGCCTTATCAGCAGACGGAGGCTTTCCGGTTCGGCAATGCGATTGTTGATGACTGGGAGGGCCGCGTGAATGCATGGCCGTTGGATGAGGGTCTAATTGACTATGTTGATCCATCCTATGGCATGGAATCAGATCAAAATCCGCTCTATACGGTCAATGTGATTGCCAATCCGAAGCTTAAAATCGCAGGTCAGGAGGTTGATGCCACGAAAATCACGCCAGCCCTGTTGTCCGATACTTTGCAAGAAGCCGGTGGCGTAGAAGCGAATGTGGCAACTGGGTATCACGCGATTGAATTTTTGCTTTGGGGCCAGGATTTGAATGGAACAGGACCTGGTGCTGGCAATCGTCCCGCCAGCGACTATGACACCAAGAATTGCACCAATGATCATTGTGATCGCCGGGCTGAATATCTCAAGGCGGCGACAACGCTGTTGATCGCCGATCTGCAGGAAATGGTTGGTAATTGGGAAGAAGGCGGCGCGGCGCGGGTTGCGTTAATGGAAAATCCACAGGCTGGCCGTTTGACTATTCTGACCGGCATGGGCTCTCTTTCTTATGGCGAATTAGCTGGCGAGCGCATCAAGCTGGGCCTGCTGTTGCACGATCCAGAAGAAGAGCATGATTGCTTCTCTGACAATACCTACAATTCTCATTACTACGATCAGCAAGGCATCCGGAACGTTTATCTGGGCCATTACGAGCGGGTCGATGGGACCGTCGTTTCTGGACCGTCCATTTCTGATCTGGTCGCTGAAAAGGCACCTGCTGTGGATGCCGAATTGCGCGCCAAATTGGATGCAACTGTCGCCGCAATGGAAAAAATGCGCCAGCGTGCAGAGTCGGGTGAGGCCTATGACCAAATGATTGGTGAAGGGAATGAATCAGGTAATGCGATCATTCAGGCAGTGGTCGACGGATTGGTGGAGCAGACCCGCCCCATCGAACGGGCTGTCGCTGAGTTGAACCTGGGTCAGGCCAGTTTTGAAGGGTCTGACAGCTTGGACAATCCAAACGCCGTCTTTCAGTAACGACTAATTGAGTGCCAGACGAAGTATCCGACTGATTGGACCTGTCGTTTAATCATTCGGTTCTTCTGTTTACAGCCCTGATCCCTGTCGGATATGTCAAAATTTGTGATGAGAAAGCAGCCGTGAAAATGGTTATCCGTGTGAATGAGCGTCGTATTATTTCTGCCCTTGTTGGGCTTGTTGTTTTTCCTCTTAGTTTTTCAATAGCCGCCTTTGCGCAAGACCCTGTATCACCGCAACGTGACGATCTTAACGCCAAGGATCGTGCGCGCGTGGCGGGCGTCACGCGGGCAACTGAAATTTTCTCCAGCGCGGAGAAATATGAAAATATGTCCGGCGGGGCGGGTACGTTCCAATCCGATCTGGGCCGAAATTCTTTTTCCCATTTTTCAGAAAATTTGGATTTTGCAGGCCAGGAAAAATTCAATCTTGGAAATGGCTTGTTTCGCAAGATTTGGGTGTCCAGCCCGTCTTCAACTAACGCATCGGACGGTTTGGGGCCGATTTACAACGCGCGCTCCTGCCAGCGATGCCACCTGAAAGACGGGCGCGGCCATCCGCCAGATATCAGCGATACCGATGCCTCTACCATGTTTTTGCGTCTTTCGGTTCCGGCCCGCACGGATGCGGAGCGTGAAGCCCTGGCCAGCAAGAAAATGCTGCGCATTCCTGAACCTGTCTATGGCGGTCAGTTTCAGGACTTTGCCGTTCCCGGTCTCGCTGCTGAAGGGCAGATGGTTGTTACCTATGAGGAACGTCCCGTCACGCTGAACGGGGGCGAGGTCGTGTCCCTGCGTATGCCGACCTATAGTGTGAAGGATCTTGGCTATGGTCCCATGGATCCGGAAGTGATGTTCTCCCCCCGTCTTGCCCCACCCATGATTGGACTGGGATTGCTGGAGGCGATTGCCCCAGAAGATATTCTGACGCAGGCTGATCCTGATGATGTCAATGGCGATGGTATTTCCGGAAAACCCAGCATGGTCTGGGATCCGATTGTTGATGGCATTGCACTGGGCCGTTTCGGATGGAAAGCATCAAAGGCTTCTTTGAAGGCGCAGGCCGCAGATGCTTTTGCCGGTGATATTGGAATTTCAACGCCGATGGTTCCCGCTCATTGGGGGGATTGCACAGAAGGTCAGGCCGCGTGTCTAAAGATGGCGACCGGGGTTCAGGCCAATCTGGGGGATACAGAAGCCCCTGATCCGATCCTGGATCTGGTGGAACATTACTCACGTAATCTTGCGGTTCCTGCTCGGCGAAATGTTGATGATCCAACAGTTCTGCGGGGGAAGGAAATCTTCTATCAGAATGGTTGTGTGGCTTGCCATACGCCAAAATATGTTACCAGTCGGAACGCTGCGGAAACCGTGCATCAGTTCCAGTTGATCTGGCCCTATACCGATCTGTTGCTGCATGATATGGGCGAGGGGTTGTCTGATCATCGCCCCGTCGGTGATGCCCAGGGGGAAGAGTGGCGTACACCGCCGCTGTGGGGTATTGGTCTTACAGAAGCGGTCAGTGGTCATACCTACTTTCTGCACGATGGTCGCGCCCGTAACCTGTTGGAGGCCATTCTGTGGCATGGTGGGGAAGGGCAAGCGTCACGGGATGCTGTTGTCAATTTAAGCCCAGAAGACCGCGCCGCGCTGATCGAATTTTTGGAGAGTCTGTAATGCGAAAGCTACTTTTGGTCATGGCGGCTGCCATCGCGTTCGGTGGAGTTGCCCGTGCGGATACTGAGAGGCCAGTGCCAACAGAGGCATTGAAAAAGTCAGTTGCACAAGCCGTTGACCAGTTTGTGATCCCCAGTTATGCGCGGTTTAAATTGGCGGCGGATTTGCAAAGTCAGGCCTATGAACATCTGTGCGAGTCGCCAAGTGATGATCATCTGGTGACGGTTCAAAGCAGGTTTGCAGATGTGGTCGAGACCTTCTCTCGTATCGAGGCCTTTCGGTTTGGGCCGGCGCGGGAGGATAACCGGTTCGAGCGGTTGCTGTTCTGGCCCGATCCGAGAGGGCGCGGCCTTCAACAGGTTCAGTCCCTGCTTTTGGAAAAGGATCAAGGGGCGGTCAATTTAGAGACGCTGCAACAGAAAAGCGTTGCGGTGCAGGGGTTGCTGGCCCTGGATTTTGTCCTGTTTGGCACTGGCTTTGAAAGCCAGACGGGTGCCGATGGAGAATTTCGATGTCACTATGGGGCGACAATTGCAGAGGCGATTTCGCATGTCGCCAATGGCTTGTATGACGGCTGGAGCCTGCCTGGTGGCTATGGCGACCTGATGAAATCGGCTGGGCCGGAGGATGCGCGCTATAAATCCACCGGTGAGGTGATGCAGGAATTTCTGCGTGCCGCGCGAGAACAATTGCAAATCGTGCGGGACACGAAAATGGTCCCAGTACTGCAGGACTCGGCAAAGACGGCAAAGCCAAAACTGGCACCATTCTGGCGCTCGAACCTTACCTTGGTCTCTCTTGAAGGCAATGTCGCTGGTGTCACTGATTTGGTGGAAAGCTGGTCTTTAGAGAAGGCGCTGCCAGAAGATCAACAGTATCTTGCAGACCAATTGACTCTGGAATTAGAAACCGCCCGCGATGCCTTGCATGAAACGGATGCTGGAAAGAACAGTAGTTTCGAGTCCGTGGTCCGCGACCCAGAGGATCATGCGCGTTTGACCTATGTCAGCATTCCGATGACCGGTGCGATCACATTGCTGACCCGTGAAGTGCCGGCGGCTCTGGGCTTGGTCGCTGGGTTCAATGCGATGGATGGGGATTGATCAAATGCAATTGTCCAGACGCCATGCCCTTGCGCTTTTGTCTGCATTGGCTGTGCCCATTTCTGTGCGGGATGCGATTGCGGGGCAAAACAATCTGTTCCTGACGTCCATGCGGGACGCGACAGGGGCTTTTGCCGCCGCCCTGATTAATGAGTCGGGGGATGTGTTGTATCGTGTGCCCCTGCAGGCGCGAGCCCATGATGGTGCGATGTCGCCAGATGGGCGCTCTGCCGTTTTGTTTGCCCGCCGACCTGGCCACTTCATTCTTGCCTTTGATCTAAATCGGCGGACTGTGACACATCAGATTTCCGCCCGTGACGACCGCCATTTTTATGGTCATGGTTTCTATTCTGTGGATGGGAAGCTGTTGTTTGCAGCAGAGAATGATTTTGACAAGGCGCGCAGTGTTTTGGGGATCTATGATGCTACTCAGGACTATGTGCGAGTGGGTGAATATGATGGTGGCGGGGTTGGTTGCCATCAGGCCATTCTGTTATCCGATGGGCAGACAATTGCCATCGCCAATGGTGGCATCGCGACCCATCCAGATTATCCCCGTGAGAAATTGAATCTAGCTCAGATGGACCCTTGCCTGACCTATTTGCGGGCCTCTGATGGGGAGGTGCTGCAGACAGTCCGACTGCCAAAAGAATATGAGAAATTATCCCTGCGTCATCTAACAGAAGTCACCCCCGGCACTGTTTGGGTTGCCGGGCAATATGAAGGCTCTTTGGCAGACTGTCAGGGATTGCTGGGTGTACATCGCGGCGGCAAAGAGATGTTGCCTGTGGAGATGCAGGAATCGCTGGTGCACGGGATGAATTATTATACCGGCGCAATCATCGCCAGCGGCGATAAACGCCGCGTGATCGCCACCAGTCCCCGGGGTGGGGTTGTTGGCATTTGGGATGCGGAAAGCCTGGCTCTACAGGATACATTTGCGCGCCCCGATGTTTGTGGGGCGGCACCAGATGGCGATGGTTTTGTCGTAACAGATGGGGTTGGCGATATCTCCAACGACCGCCAGATTCTCAGCAGCATCGATGGCATTGCCTATGACAATCATCTAGTCCCTGTTCCAGCCATTCTGCGACAAAATTCTATAGGGTCGATTTGAACTGAAACTGTGCGATTTTCTGGAAGTCTGATCGCATGTCCGGACAAATTGGAACAGGCATACCATCCGTTGTCATGCGCAAGGGTGGGTCGATCAGATCTGTTGCGTAATATCGGTCCGTACCGCCGACATCACCTGGAACCGTGCAGCCGGGTAAGGCCGCGACTGACAGGTTTGCTGCGCGGGCAATACAGAAATCATGCATGCCACCAATCATGATAGGCAATCCAGCACGTTTGGCGCGGTCATGCATTTTCTTCGCCTGCCAGGGCCCTCCAACATGGGCAGGCTTCAGGACAATGGCACGGCAAGAGCCTAATGCGATGGCGGTGGTCAGATCATTCTCTGACTGCAGGCTTTCATCAAGCGCCAGTGGCGTTTTCATCTGCGCCTGAAGGATAGCGTGATCCACAAAGTCATCCCAGGCCAGCGGTTGCTCTAACAGGGTCAGATTGAAGTCATCCAGGGCAATTAGATCAGCGGCGTCGTCAAGGCTATAAGCGCTGTTACCATCGGCAGTCAGGGCGATATCTGGATATCGTTGGCGCAGCCCTCGCAGCAGGCTGTGGTCCCGGCCTGGAGCGATTTTCACCTTGATCCGTGTATGGCCGAGCGACAGCGCCTCATCAATCTGGTCGAACAGGTCTTCTGGTCGTTGGGGCAGGCCGAAGGTCGCCCCGGCAGCAACGGTGGGATGTGTCGCGCCCAACAGCGACGCCATGCTGATGTTTGTGTAACGACAGATCAAATCCAGGGCGGCTGTCTCTACGGCATGCTTTGCAAACAGATTGCCGCGTATGGGGGCCATCGCTATGGCTGCGTCGTCTGGTCCAGTCAACACCATGCCCAAAAGCCTTGGGATCAGGTGGTTCTTTAACGCCTCCAGCACGGTCGACAGGCTTTCAGGAAGGTATAGGGGGGCAAGGGGGACTGGGGCCTCACCCCAACCAGTCATTCCACCCGCATGTAGGGCGATTATGGCATGGGTTTCCCGCTGGATGGTTTCATTCGCGCTGGAAAACGGCGTCAGCCGGTTCAGGGTGAGGGTCCAGACCTCAACGGCCTCGACTCTCAATCCCTTAATCGGCTGGGCAGTGTTACTCATAACAGACTAGGCAGATAGAGTGACAGGATCGGGAAGGCCAACAACAGGCCCATCACAACTACGTCGGAGATCAGGAAGAAGCTGACGCCAGCAAAGATTCGCTCCAACGGAATAGAGTCCCCCACTATCGATTTTATCACAAAGACGTTCAATCCGATCGGTGGTGTGACCAGTCCCATTTCCAGCAGTTTAACAACAATGACGCCATACCAGATCAGATCCAATCCATAGGATTCGACCACAGGCAGGGTCAGTGGCAGGGTCAGCAGAATAATCCCCAGCGGATCCAGCATCATGCCTAATACTAAATACAGCAGCACGATCAGACCCATAACGAGAAACACCGACAGTTCCGCAGATCCGATCCAGCCAGTCAATTGCGCCGCAACATTGGTCAGTGCAATAAAATTGACGAACAGCTTACCAGCAATCGCGATCGCAAACAGCTGACCGGATTGGCTGACGGCTTCGCGCAGCGCCTCTTTGACTTTAGCGAAATCCAGTCGCCGCAGAACCAGGCCCAGGATCAGTGTGGCAATGGCACCAACGCCAGCGGCTTCTGTTGGGGTGAAAGCCCCCATATAAATTCCACCGATGATGATGAAAAAAAGGAGTAAGATCGGCCAGCATTTCGCCAGTGCCGCGCCCCGTTTTGCGCGTGCTACTGCCAATTCAGGTTGCGGCGCGTCTTGGGGGCGCAATTTGACCCAGACAAGAACCACGACAATGTACCCAATCAGCGAGATGAGGCCCGGCACAGCAGCGGCGAGGAACAGCTTGGCAATGGATTGCTCTGCAAAGACGCCAAAGATGATGAATAGGATTGAAGGTGGGATGAGTGATCCCAAGGTCCCGCCAATCGCAACAGACCCCGTAGCCAAGGCGCGGGAATAATTGCTCTGCAGCATTTCTGGGACCGCAACGCGCCCCATGGCCGCAGCGCAGGCAACGGACGATCCGCTGATCGCACTGAACCCACCACAGCCGATAATGGATGCGATGGCCAGTCCCCCTGGCATGCGCGCCAGCCAGACACGGGCGGCGGCATAGATGTCCGTCGTGAATCCGGCTTGAAAGGCCAGATGCCCGACGAAGATGAAGAGAGGGACCGTTGAGAGTGCGTAAGAGTTAATAAAGTCCAGCGGTGTGGAGCCTAGCAGTGAGCTGACCGGTGCCCAGGCTGCGCCTAGAGAGAAGGGCATCCAGGGAGTCCAAGCATAGACCAGCAGCATGCCAACCGTGGCGACACTTCCAAGGGCGATAGCGATGGGAACACGAAACGCAAGCAGGACGAGGACAAAAGCGAAGCCGCCGTATCCTATAAGATGTGGATCCATTTTTGAAAATGCCTCTAGTCGTCGGCTTTGCGCCGATTTTTCATAGCCACCAGATCACCGAGCATGCAAAGGCCCAAACGGATCGCAAATAGTCCCATCCCAATGCCGAAAATCAACTTTGTCGGCCAGACGGGAATAGACAGTTGACCGTCGTAATAGTGGTGTTCAACAAATGCCTTTGGAATGGAGTCCATGACCAGTATGGCAAGGGCACCAAACAACAGCAGTCCCAGAAAGTTTCCAAGGATGCTGCCGATTTCTCCCACTCTTTGAGGCATTCTGTCGGTGATGACGGTGACGGCAATCTGTCCCTTATCGCGTTGGACATGGGCCAGGGGCAGGGCGACGACGGCCACCATGGCCAGTCCAACCATCAGGATATCATCGGGCAGGGTGACGCCGATTTGTTCCCGGGCCGCAACGCTCAGCGTGATCAGGACCCCCATTGCCAGCAAAACGATGCTGGCAATGGAGGCGAGCACCCGCTCTACCCGATCAAGGATGTTGTCCAGGACACCAAGCATGCTGCTGCGCGGCAGGCTTGGCATTCCGTCATGGATACCGCTCATCCTGAGTTACTTCTTCGCCCAGGGATACCCCTGCACTTCCATTTCTTTGTGGTATTTTGCAACCGCTGAATCAAAGGCCGTCAGTAGGTCGTCGGCTGGCAGACCCTGATCCTTCGCGCCACCCATCCAATCCATGCCAGCAGATTCAGCGGCTTCGATCAGAGCTTTTCTCATGGCCGGGTCGCCTTCATGCTCAACAATCGTATTGCCGTCGACACCGGCGCGCAGCTTGCTGAGAATTTCTGTGCGATCCTCGTACATTTTCTGTGCCATATAGAGCGTTGCATCATGACCTAATGTCGTCATCATCGATTGGTGTTCCGGTGACAGGCTGGACCAGACACGGCTGTTCATGACAATGCCCCAACCCAGATTCTGACCCATATCGATGGTCGTCAGATGCTTGGCGACTTCATATTGTTTGTAGGAGTTGATAACATAGGCATAACTGGCGGTGCCATCGATGGTGCCGGTTGAAAGCGCCTGATAGACGTCAGGTTGGCTCATGGATACGGCAGCGGCGCCTTCGGCTTCAAAGGCTTTCCCAAAGCTGCCGGTTGCCCGGATCTTCTTGCCTTTAAGTTCATCCAAATTCGTGATTGGTTCACGGCTCAAAAGCTGAGTTGGGCCGGTCGTGAAGTTAGAGATGTAATGCACCCCTTGATCGGCGAAATTCTTCATCGCGGCGTCGTTTTGGGTCATCAGCTCATAGGTCGCCATCATGCCGACATATTCGTCGCTAATCTGACGCACGTCCGAAACCCGCCATGCGGTCAGCTTACCCGGTTCATATACTGGAACGACAGAAGCGAGATCGGACACGCCATTCCCAACGCCATCAATCGCATTTTTTGCACCCAGCAGCGTTCCGCCCCAGGTGATGTCCAGACCCAAGGCCCCATCACTGCGGGCGCGCATTTCGGAATCCAGCCATTTGATGACTTCTGCACGGGTTCCCCGGTCAGGGCCAAAATCGGCATAGCGCAAAATACGGGTTTCTGCCTGAGCAAAGCTTGCTCCTGCAACCATTGTAACAGCCGCCAGAGTCACGGCAGCCAGTTTTGTAATACGACTCATCAATCTTCCTCCCATCAGGGTTTCATGTGTTTTGTCTTGGGGGCTTTTGCCCCTCATTCTTATGGGGCCCCATGCCCCAGGTAGGTTGGGGCATTACGCCCCAATTACTTAATCGTGGCTATGACCACAGCAATTTCCGGGCAAAACCGGTGCGGAGACACCGCTGTGATCACAGCAACCCCCCTTCCACCAATCGGCCCCGGCACCGTGGCAATATTTATCATCTGCACCAACCATCTTCATAAACATTGGATGATAGTTGCGGCAGACTTCCAATTCCGTCTTTACCCAGTGAAGCGGGTCTTTGGCATAGTGATCCCAGTAATCCCCATCCATGTTGATGCCGGGGACGGCAGGATTCCAGCTTTCATCCATCCACATTTCCGGATCGCCATATTTAGAGCAGATCTTGCGGATTTCAGGGTCGTCGAGCGCCTGCAAGCGCCCATTTTCAATGATATTCTCGTTATCCCCGGCCATTTCACAGGTATAGGTCGGGAAGTAGAGGTGTAGATGCCAGTGGCCGACAAGATGGCCCATACGGGCTGCTTCCCGTTCCGCCATAGACGAAATGATGGTGCCAAAGCCCATATGGATAACGCCGGACCGAACCCGTTCATACAGGCAATTCACAAAGCCTGACGGGAAGTCCTTACGGGGGCGATGGATATGCGGATTGGTGCCAATCGATGCTTCCCACCAATGCATGATACCTTTGTCAGGGAAGGTCGGATATTGGATATCCTTGGTCTGCTCCATAACATCGCGCAGTTTACGGCCGAATTCGCCGCCTTCATTGATCTGCGTGATTTTTGAGTTTTCCACGACCAACTGTGTCCAATCGCAAGGCGCGATATGGTTGGTGGTGCCAGCAATGATGCCACAGCCGTCTTCTTTAAACGGATGGAACATCCAGGGGCGACCGGTAATGTGGCCCGGCAGGTAGGTTTTGCCAAAATGTTCGTTTCCGGTCCATGTCTTGGCAGTCAGTTCCGGATTGTAGAATTCCCGGTTGGCATCCCAATACTCATCGTGATTGGTAAAGGACATATCGGTGCCTTCGGGATCGGTGATCCGTGCCCGCTTGGCATTGCGAATCCGGTCCCAGGTCCATTTGTCCATCGCGTTGATTACTTCGATGGGCATGGCATGGGCCGGAGAGGCCAGGATTTCCGGCGTGATGAAGGGCATGCGCTGAATCTTGATGAAGCGTTCCGCCAGAACCGGTCCGCCATAGCCCATCAGGATTTTATCGTATTTCTGCTTTTTCTCTTCCTCTTCCCACATGTCCATCCACTCAGCGAGCTCTTTGGTGCGGAAAAGGTAGTAATCGACTTCATCCGCGCCGACCCATTGGGGAATGGGGCCACGGTCGATGTATTTGATTTCGTATTTGACCTTGTATTTCTCCAAGATCTTTTTGCAGGCTTCAATCGTCAGCTCGCTGTGCCAATTATCGACACGCAGCATTACTCGCTCACCTTCCTGCAAATCCCAGCACGCATTCAGGCCGTGATTGTAAGGCCGTTGTGCGACATGCTCCAAATAAGGTAGC
>JARGPE010000283.1 GCA_029212835.1 Alphaproteobacteria bacterium
TACATATGGGTGACGTTAAAGCCCATCCCCTCCATCTTTGCGATAACTGCAGAAGGTGGTGCCGCGCCACCTGTACAGACCTCAACCCGCTGCGGGAATTCGACCTTTTGATCTGCAGGAGCATGGATCAACATCGTCAGCACTATGGGCGCACCACACATATGGGTAACGGCATGGTCGCGGATCATTGGGAAAATCAGGGCTGGATCCACGCGACGCAGGCAGACATGCGTGCCACAAGCCGCAGTCACCGCCCAAGTATAGGTCCAGCCATTGCAATGGAACATTGGCAAGGTCCACAGATACACCGACCGGCTGTTGACCTGAAATGTCAGGGCATTGGACATCGCATTCAAATAGGCCCCCCGATGGTGATAAACGACCCCTTTGGGATTGCCTGTCGTCCCGGAGGTATAGTTAAGCGCCAAGGCATCCCATTCATCCGCTGGCAAACTGTGGGTGAAGGTCGGATCTCCTTCTTCCACCAACAGTGTTTCATAATCCGTTGTCCCAATGCGTGGCCCTTCAGGCTCCACAGGGTCAACAATATCGATAAGGATAGAGGGACGATTTTTAGTCAGATTCAAAGCATCGGTCATCACGCCATTCAAGGAACATTCTGACAGCACAGCTTTGCTTTCCGCATGCTCCAAAATAAAGGCAATGGTCGCTGCATCCAATCGCGTGTTCAGCGCATTCAGAACAGCGCCAATCATCGGAATTGCATAATGTGCTTCCAGCAAGGCCGGAACATTCGGGCTGAGCACGGACACTGTATCACCGCGTCCAATCCCCCGAGCCTTTAATGCGGAGGCGAAACGGCGGACCCTGGTATAGAATTCTCCATAGGTATATCGCAGATCCCCATGAATAATGGCGGTTCGGTTCGGGAATATGGTGGCTGCCCGCTTCAGGAAGCTAACAGGGGATAGCGGGACGTAATTCCCCTCGCCGCGATCCAAGTCCCGATCGTATATCGACTCTGGATACTGTGACATGGGTGTTCCTCCAAAACGCGGCTCATTTTACCGAAGTGGCGGTTCAGGCTGGATTTCGCTCGCCACATTGGTTTGATTTTCCTATCTTTGTTGTTGAGCAAAGCGTCTTGGTCAAGACTGATTGCGATTGAGTGGCAGGTTTCTGTCCATATGACTAATTTTGGGGGAAGGGTTTCAGAAGCAATGTCACATCTGGCTTACATCTTAATTGGGGACCCGGACCCTGAATGCGCCTTGTCCCGGGCCGAATTTTTGACGAATGCTGGCTATCGATGCATTCAGGCATCAGATGCTCACAGCCTGATCGGCCTAGCCGGTTCCCGGACTCCCGACGTTATTCTTATGGGACAGTTCACCGCACCGGTTGATTCACTAAACATCATTCGGGCCTTGAAAACCGCCGATGCAACACACTCCATTCCGATTGTCTTGCTGGACTTGCCCCATCAAGCAGATTTGCTGAGCCTGGTTCAGGACGAGGGTGTCGATGATATTCTGCAGCCGAACGACGACAATCAGGAACTGCTGCTGCGGCTGCCGCGACTAACCCGATCATCTGTCATGCAGGCGGAATTGGCACGTCGTTTAAAGACGGCATCCGAGTTCGGGTTGACGGTTGATCCAAAGAGTTTCAACCGTGCCTATCCACAACGACCGCAAGTGATGGCCGTCGCCCCAGATGATGATTCCATGATCGATCTGGTCGAAGCCTTGAACGGGGGCGGTTTTGAATGCATGCCAGAGACGGGGTATTTCCGTGCTGCGGATGCTCTGGATGGTGGTCGGTTCGATGCGGCTGTCATCATGACCGCGAGTGCGGAAGATTTTGAGAGGACCCAGTATCTATGTGGCCATATTCGCCATAATCCCCGCCTATTCAATATGCCAACCCTGGTTCTGACCGCACCGTCAACGCAGGCACGTGCCAAAGAGTTCTATCGGGGTGGCGCCTCTATCGTTCTTTCCGGTCTTTCGGATGCGGATAGACTGTGCACCTATATTCATATGCTGGTCAGCCGCCAACGCCTGCGCTGGACATTGCGCGATCCTTTTAAGGCGACCCTGAAGGATGAAACCGCCGATGTCAGCGGCGTCGCTTATTCTAAAGAGTTCTGGGAGGCGCATCTGGCCCGAACCATGGAGATTGCCCATGCGCGCAACGCCCGCCTGGCCATGGCCTATCTGTCCATCCCAACCCTGCCCCGCATCGAAGAGGAATACGGCAAAGAAAATGCTGAAATCCTGGCCCATCAATTGGCCGATTGGATTACCAGCATGACCCGGATTGAAGATACCGTCGCGCGCATCGCGCCCGATGCGTTTGGTATCCTGCTGCCAGAAACCCCCCGCGCAGAAGCCAGTGGCGTTGTTCAGCGCATTATTGGCATTCTGCATAACTCTGAGTTCAATCTGGGGGAAGACGTGATGCAGTCCGTTCGGGCCTGGGCCATAGGCAGTGCGACGGCACTGGAACCAGAGGACACGCCAGAAAGTTTTCAGGCCCGCGCCAAGGCATCTGCGAATTAATCAGCTTGATTGTATAAGCCTACAGCCCTGCGGAAATCCGCAGGGCGCTGCAGAGTCATTTGGCAGATTCCTTCATGGGGCGGGATGACAAATCTGGTTATAGTAAAAAAATAAACGCTAGAAACGCGTATCTATAACCTTTGGGAGGTAACAATGAAACGCAACCTACTCGGTCTTGCGACCACAACCGCATTAGTCTTTGCATTTACAGGTGAAGCCCTAGCAACCGAATGGAATGTTTCGGTTTGGGGCAAACGCCGTGCCTTCACTGAAAACGTAGAAAAGATCGCCGAATTGGTCAGCGCGAAGACCAATGGCGAGTTCACAATGAACATTTCCTATGGCGGGTTGTCTAAAGCAAAAGAAAACCTGGATGGGATTTCGATTGGTGCCTTTGAAATGGCGCAAATTTGCGCGGGCTATCATGCCGATAAAAACCCGTCCCTTACAGTTCTGGAACTTCCCTTCCTGGGCGTTGATAGCCTGGAAAAAGAAGTCGCTGTATCCCAGGCTGTCTATAGCCAGCCTTCCGTCATTGCTGATTTGGCCCGCTGGAATGCGACACTGTTGATGCCGACCCCGATGCCGCAATACAACATTGCAGGCGTTGGTGATGCGCCAACCACACTGGCTGGTTTTGATGGTCTGACCGTGCGTGCCACTGGTGGAATTGGGGAAGCCATGAGCGCCCTTGGTGCCATCCCGACCTCTGTTCCTGCCTCAGAAGCCCGCCAGGCAATGGACAGCGGCGTCGTTAAGGCTGTCGCCTTCGCACCGCATGCGCATATGTCCTTTGGTACCATTGAAAATGCAAAATGGTGGACCACCAACCTGAACCCCGGCACCGTAAACTGTCCAGTGGTCGTGAATACGGATGCATTAAACGCGCTAACCGATAAAGAACGCGATGCTCTGTTGGGCTCAGTAGATGAGGCTTTGGCCTACTACATCGACTACTACAATAATCAGACCATGGCGAAATGGGGCCCGTTGCTGGATTCCAAAGGCATACAGCGTATCACGTATGATGCCGACACTCTGTCCGCTTTCCGCGACAAGGTTGCTGGTCCGGCTGCTGCTAAGTGGGTTGAAGAAAACAACGCCCGTGGCCTGCCCGCACAAGAACTCCTTGATGTCGTTCATAATGCGGTTGCCAAGTAAAGCATTCACCGGACCGTTCCCTTCACGGGGATAGGTCAAACTCACCCGCCACTGTTTATGCCTATCAGGCAGAATGGTGGCGGGCCTTTCTTGCAATTTCTGTGGTTTCCATTGGGGGCAAGACGCTATGTCCGGCGCGGCATCGATACTTACCGACAATTCCACCTTAAGCAAAATTGACCGCAGCCTCTTCCGGCTGGAGGAATTTTTTGCCCTGATCGGTGGATTGGCTGT
>JARGPE010000026.1:0-23303 GCA_029212835.1 Alphaproteobacteria bacterium
ATAAGCCGATTCCAGCAATTTCGGTCAAGAAATCGATCCATCCGGACTATCTGGTCTGTCTGGAAGATGGTAAAAAGCTGAAGATGCTGAAGCGCCACCTGAAAACGTCATATGATATGTCCCCCGAAGAATATCGGGATCGTTGGGGGCTGCCTGCAGATTATCCGATGGTCGCGCCGAATTACGCGAAACAGCGTTCCAAGCTGGCCAAGGAAATTGGCCTCGGACGCCAAACCCGCAGTAAAGGCAAGTAATCGTCTTTATTAGCCAGGATTGTTCGAGCCCCGTTGTATCGCCATATGGTGATCTGCGGGGTTCTTTTTTTGTAAATGTCCGGTGTCCTACCTGGGATTTAATGCTGTTGCGATCCCTGTTTCCAATAGCAGCGGAAGTCTTATTGAATTGATCCTTACGGGCTGCGCAGGTAGGGTTCGTAAAACAGTAATTGGTAAAGCCAACTGTCAGAATTGAAGGGAACGCTATGATGGATGGGACGGACCCTCTTCGCATTGAAAATTTGTGCGCGGAAAAAGGCTTGAAGATGACGGAGCAACGCCGGGTTATTGCGCGTGTGCTGTCTGAGAGCAACGATCACCCGGATGTGGAACAATTGCACCAGCGCGCGACCGAAGTGGATCCCAGAATCAGCATCGCGACCGTATATCGAACCGTTCGTCTGTTGGAAGAAGCTGACATACTGACCCGCCACGATTTTGGCGATGGTCGGGCACGGTATGAAGAAGTTTCTGATGAACATCATGATCACCTGATCGATATTGAATCAGGCAAGGTGATTGAATTTCACAATGAGGCGATTGAGCGTTTGCAGGAGGCCGTGGCCAAGGATTTGGGCTATCGGCTGGTCGATCATCGGCTTGAACTGTTTGGCGTGCGTTTGGATCGGCCTGGGAAGAAGAGCCCATCGTGACTGGCTTTGTTTCACTGAATGATTCTTTAGCGCAATTAACCAGCAACAACCTCGGAATTCGGCTTGCCGAGGGGGATCCGGGTTTTATCGACGCCTCTCAAGCGCTTCGATACCGGGTATTCTATGAAGAAATGACCGCCCATCCCAGTCCAGAAACGGCACGCAGTAAACGTGACGTGGATTCGTTTGACGCGGTTGCGGACCATTTATTGGTGGTGGATCGCAATTTGGGCGATGGCCCGGAATCAGTTGTTGGCACCTATCGCCTGGTCCGCCGGGAAGCCGCCGCGCGTCATGGAAAATTCTATAGCGTCGATGAATATGACATCAGTGCAATTGTAAATCAGCCCGGTGAAGTGCTGGAACTGGGGCGGTCCTGTGTCGATATCAATTATCGCACCCGTCATGTGATGGACCTGCTATGGCGTGGCATTGCCGCCTATGTATTCCATTACGACATTACGTTGATGTTTGGTTGTGCCAGCTTCTCAGGCGTCGACCCCGAAGCAATCGCCCTGCCATTGAGCTACTTGTATCAAAATCATCTGGCCCCGATTGAGAAGCGTCCGGTTGCTTTGCCTGAGCGATATATCGAAATGAACCGACTGCCGGCCGATAGTTTTGAAAAGCGTAAAGGCTTGGCCGCCGTGCCACCACTGATCAAGGGCTATCTGCGCTTGGGTGGTTTTATCGGGGATGGTGCGGTGATAGATACACAATTCGACACGATTGATGTCTGTATTGTGGTTGAAACCGACCTTGTGACCGATCGTTATTATAAACATTATGCACGCAAGACCGGCGAAGGCGGAAGTGATGAACGCAGTTCAAGCGAGACCTGAAACGCCAGCCCCAGACAGTTATCGGCGCCCCCGTGCTGCCCCCCAACCCGGATTCTTTAAGACCTCTCGACTGCTGGGTGCGCTTCGGGCGACCGGGATCGGGCTGTGGACCCTTTGGCTGGCACTGCTGAATCTGCGCAGCATTTTGGCAAAGCGGGGTGTCTCACCCTCGGTGACGCTGAAATGGCATAAAATGACACAGCGGATTGCGGCAATCGATGTGCGTGTAATTGGAGCGCCGATTCGGGATCGCCCGGTCCTGTTTGTGGCCAATCATGCCTCTTATCTGGATATTGTTGTTTTGGGTGCCTTGCTGCCCTGCTCCTTCGTCTCGAAATCTGAAGTTCGGGATTGGCCAATCTTTGGATGGCTTGCGGTCCAACAGCGCACGGTTTTTATCGAACGTGACCCCCGCAAGGCGGATCGGCACTTAAGCGAAATGAAACAACGCATCGAAGACGGTGGCTGTCTGGTGCTGTTCCCGGAAGGCACTAGCTCAGACGGCAGTCGCGTCTTGCCATTCAAAAGCGCCCTGTTTCAATCGGCCAGCATCGAATTCCCTGAAACCGGACAGATTGAGGTCCAGACGGTCTCCATCGCCTATAATCGTTTGGATGGTATGCCGATGGGACGGGCCTTGCGCCCGCTCTATACCTGGTTCGGGGATATGGAATTGGTGCCGCATTTGCTGGGATGGCTGGGCCTGGGCACAGTGGGTGTCGATGTCGTCTTTCACGAACCCTTGCGCATGAACGATGTCGGGGGGCGCAAAGAGTTGGCTATGGTCACCCAGCGCGCCTGTGCAGAGGGTTTGCAGTCCGCGCTGCGCAATGCCCCCCAGCCCGTTAACCCAATGGCAGAGCACATCTGTGATCCTTGAAGTTGAAACTGTCTTGCAGTAGGCTGTAACAGCATCAGGCATCCGTTTTCACGTTAGGAAATTGGCAAGCATTTCGCAGTATGGCCCTTCGCAACTGTCCGCCCTTCCCGGTTCAGGCATTCCACACGCGATCAGACGCGGCGTTGGACGGGTGGATATGACGGTTCAGCGCAATGACAATGTCACCCCCTGGTGCCGAATCACCGCACACTTCTTAGCGACAGGCAGGTACGATGCCGCATTGACGGCCCCCCTTCGTCTGTCCTATCAGGCGCGGGATTGCTGTAATATCCCGTGTAACGTGAAGCGAGCGTTTTGATGAGCGATGGTACCGATACCCCGATGAAACCCCTGGATCGCCTGCGCAAGGTTCATATCAAGACCTATGGCTGTCAGATGAATGTCTATGACAGCGAGCGTATGGTTGAGACTTTGACGCCCTTGGGTTTTGAAGTCAGTGCTGATGTAGAAGGGGCCGATCTGGTCATCTTGAACACCTGTCACATTCGCGAGAAAGCGTCTGACAAGGTCTATTCCGAATTAGGCCGTCTGCGTGAAGCGCAAGCCCTGAAGGCGCAGTCGGGTGGGCGTATGATGCTGGCCGTAGCAGGCTGTGTCGCCCAGGCGGAAGGCGCAGAAATCCTACGCCGGGCACCCTATGTCGATATGGTTTTTGGACCTCAGACTTATCACCGCCTGCCAGCGATGGTTGCCGAAGCAGATAAGAATTTGGGGAAGGGTCAGGTCGATACCGATTTCCCGGTCGAAGATAAATATGATGTTCTGCCGGAAGAACGCCTGCCTGCGGGCATTTCCGCCTTTCTGACTATTCAGGAAGGCTGTGACAAATTCTGCACTTTCTGTGTTGTTCCCTATACACGGGGATCGGAACAATCCCGTGCGGCAACGGCGATCCTGAAGGAAGCCCGGCAGATGGTTGCAATGGGCGTTCGGGAAATCACCCTGCTGGGCCAGAATGTGAACGCTTATCATGGCGAGGGGCCTGATGGACGCGAATGGGGCCTGGCCCGATTAATCCGCGCCCTGGCCGAAATCGATGGTCTGGCGCGTATTCGCTATACGACCAGCCATCCGCGCGATATGGACGATGACCTGATCGCCGCCCATGGGGATGTGCCAGCCCTGATGCCGTTCCTGCATTTGCCGGTGCAAAGCGGGTCGGACCGTATTCTTGCAGCAATGAATCGCAAGCATAAGGTGGATGTTTTCCGTCGTGTTGTGGATCGTCTGCGCGATGTACGCCCGGATATTGCCTTCAGCTCCGATTTCATCGTTGGATTCCCGGGAGAGAGTGATGCTGAATTCGCTGAGACGTTGAAACTGGTCACGGATGTCGGTTTCGCTGCAAATTTCTCGTTCAAATATTCGCCGCGTCCTGGAACGCCGGCAGCGGATATGGGAAATGCGGTGCCTGACGCGGTCATGACAGAGCGGTTGATCATGCTGCAGCAATTATTGGATGCCCAGCAGGAGGCATTCAATCGAAGCTGTATTGGTCGGACCATGCCGGTGCTGATGGAAAAATCCGCGCGGGATCCGGGTCAATTGGTAGGGCGCTCCCCTTATCTCCAGCCTGTGCATATCTTCGCGGATGCGTCATTAATTGGTCATATTGTAAATTGCGACATTCAAGATCTTAAGGCTTATAGTTTGTTCGGGTCGCTGGTTTCCGGCGACTCCATGCCGTCGTCGTCCCAGCCGTTTTCATCCCAATCGGGAAAGTCCCAAACCGGGCAGTCTCCGCCCGTAGATCCCAAGGAAAGGGCCTGCGCTTGAACTCGATCCTGACAGAAGACATGGGCACAATCACCCATGTCATTGAATTCGAAGATAACCGCCTCCTGCCCGAATTGTTTGGAGAGCACGACAAGAATTTGGTTCGGATAGAAGCGCAATTGGGAATAACACTGATCAACCGCGGCAATCAGGTCGCGCTGACCGGGTCAAAAGACAGCGTTGCGTTGGCGGAGGAGGGGCTTAATCGCCTTTACACCCGATTGCGCGGCGGCGAGTCGCTGGAGGATGCGGATATTGATGCCGCGTTGCGCATGGTGGGACAACCAACGGACCTGTTTGGTCAGCAGGAACCCATCATCCGCACCCGTCGCCGACAGATTTCACCGCGCACCCCGCTGCAGGCAGAATATGTTGATCTGATCCGCGGCAATGATCTTGTTTTTGGCTTGGGTCCTGCGGGTACCGGGAAAACCTATCTGGCGGTTTGTATGGCGGTTTCCATGATGCTGTCGGGTCAGGTGGAAAAGATGATTCTGTCACGGCCAGCCGTCGAGGCGGGGGAGCGTCTGGGCTTTCTGCCGGGTGATATGAAGGAGAAAGTCGATCCTTATCTCCGCCCGATCTATGATGCGCTGTATGACACGCTGCCCGCAGACCAAGTCTCTCGCAAATTAGAAAATGGAGAGATTGAGGTGGCACCACTGGCCTTCATGCGGGGGCGCACACTGAAAAATGCCTTCGTGCTGTTGGATGAGGCGCAGAATACCACGGCGATGCAGATGAAGATGTTCCTGACGCGTCTTGGGGAAAACAGCCGCATGGTGGTGACTGGCGATCTGACTCAGATTGATTTACCCCCCGGTCAGATTTCAGGCCTGGCTGAAGCTGTGCAGACGTTGAATGGCATCAAGGGCATTGGCATGACCCGTTTCACATCAGCTGATGTTGTGCGTCATCCATTGGTGTCGAAGATCGTGCAGGCCTATGACGCCAGAGATGCGGCAAAAGCGGGAGGGCAACCGGCGTGACCGCGTCTACCAATTGGGACATTCAATGTAGCATTCTGACAGGCGATTGGACGCCAGAGGATGAAACTGTGGCCATTTCGGCAGCCAGAGCAGCCTTGGCAGCGATGAATCCGACACGGGATTTGGAATTATCCCTGGCGCTGGCGGATGATGCGACGGTGCAGAAACTGAACCGGGATTATCGTGGGCAGGACAAGCCGACCAATGTCCTGTCCTTCGAATCCGGGGATGATGCTGATATTCCCGGCGAACCTCTTATGTTAGGGGATGTCGTCCTGGCGCGGGAGACTTGTGCACGGGAGGCGGGAGAGGAAGGCAAGGAATTTGCCCATCACCTGAGCCATTTGACAATCCATGGCGTGTTGCACCTCATGGGGTTTGATCATGAGGATGATGCAGAGGCCGAAGAGATGGAATCGCTTGAGATAAAGATTTTGGCTGACATTGGCATTGCAAATCCCTATCTCGAGGGCGCAGAAACAAAGTAAGGGCCTAAAAGGTAAAGATTATGGCAGACCATTCATCCTCGGGCGCATCAGGCGCCGGTGATCAAGGCTCCGGCGAGCCCAGTTCTAGAAAGCCGAGTGGCTTACGCGGGTTCCTGCGTACGCTTCTCGGCCGAAATGGAGAATCGCAGCTGCGCGACAGTTTTGAAGAACTGTTGGAACAGCACGATGATCGCGCCACTCCCATTGATTCAGATGAACGGGCCCTGATCGATAATATCCTGAATGTCGGGGAAGAAACCGCCTATGACGTGATGATTCCACGGGCGGATATCGTCTCTGTTCCGGCGGATACCCCTTTGGATGAATTGGTTGCGATCATGTCGCGCCAACCGCATTCCCGCTATCCGGTCCATCGGGACAGTTTGGATGATGTGCTGGGCATGGTGCATATCAAGGATGTGCTGACCGCCACCACGGAACCGAAGGAAAATTTCTCAATCCGCAAGGTGATGCGTAAGGTTTTGTTCGTCGCCCCGTCTATGCGGGTGCTGGATTTGCTGCTGCAAATGCGTATGAACCGGCTGCATATGGCGCTGGTGGTGGACGAATATGGCGGCATTGATGGTCTTGTGACAATTGAAGATCTAGTCGAAGAAATCGTCGGGGAGATCGAGGACGAGCATGATATCGATCGTGGCCCGAAGATTGAGCACAAGCCTGATGGTACCTGGATTGCCGATGCCCGTCTGGATATTGAGGATTTGGAAAAGCGACTGGGTCCGATCCTGACAGATGAAGAACGTGAAGAAGATATTGATACGCTGGGTGGACTGGTCTTTACCCTGGCCGGGCGTGTACCGATCCGCGGTGAATTGATCCCTCATGAGGAATCAGGACTGGAATTTGAAGTGTTGGAAGCTGATCCGCGCCGTATCAAGCGCGTTCGATTGCGCTATCGCCCCGCCGCCGCCGTGGTAAGTGTCGACTCCAAGCGTTCTTCTGGATCAGCCGCGAAAGCAGCGGAATAGCGACCCAATCATCTGCCTCACGTTAAAATATGGTCTTTTGGCTGTAGAGGCAGTGGGGGCGGCAAACTAAGCGCCTCCGCAACGGAAATTTCCACCGTCCGACACATTGCATCCAATGGGATCCCATTGACGGAATTCGTGAAGGGATGTTCCAGTTCATCTGTTACAGCCGCCAGGCCATAAAAGACATAGGCGATGACCCCGGTGAAGATTGGGGCCATCCATCCCGCTGAGTCGATCATGCCAAAGGGCACCACAACACAATACAGAAAAATCGTGCGATAGATCAGCAGCAAATAGACAAATGGCAAGGGCGTTGCGGCGATCCGTTCACAGCCAGCCTGGGCCAGGGAGATTTCACCCAACCGTTCTGTCAGTACCCGAAGGCCAAACTCACTTAAACTACCGTCGCCATGAAGCCGGTGCAGCCGTTTGGCAATTTCGTTCAGAGGCCCGCATGCTGGATTGCGCATCTCTTCGAAGGATTGAACCAATCCGGGATCGGCAAATTCCAGTAATTCTGCAGGGGGGTCGGTCCGGCGCAGATTGGTGCGATGCAGATGCAGGAAAACACAGCCAAGCTTGAGGATATCCGCCCGATCCTTTGTTTCCCCCATAAATGTCAAAGTTTCCCGCGCCAGGCTTCTGATATCTGCAATCAATTGCCCCCATAATTTGCGCGCTTCCCACCACCGCTCATAGGCGGCGTTGTTTCGAAACCCCAGGAACAAAGATAGGGCTAGGCCGAAAATGCTCGCGGCTTGAAAGTTGATGTGGATGATCGGGATGCCATGTTGATCCAATACTAAGATAAGCACGGACAAGGCCATGAAAAAGCCAATCTTTGGCGCAACTTTCGGAACGATGGAGCCCTTTGTGATCAGAAACAAGGTCCAGAAGGTGGGCTTTTTACGAACAATCATGGCTGGGGAATGCCTATTGCAAAATCAAGGATGTTATGTATGGCAGGCAGGCGGAGGGCGCGATAAGAACTAGCCATGGCTTTGACACTGAAACTTGGTCAGGCACGACAGGTAATACAAATATTGATGCCTGTCGCCCAAGAATCATCCACTATCCAACCAAAGTTAATTAAGGGAAAATTGATATGATGCCGCGTATATTGGCGACTCTGCCAAGCCGGTTAAATGCATGGCATGGATGGCGTCGTCGTGGGGCTTTGATTCTGCTGGGGGCGATCACCACGTTGGCCCTACCGCCCTTAAATATTTGGCCGATTGCCTTCTTGACGCTGCCCTTTGTGGTTTGGATGCTGGAGGGGGTAACGCAACGTCGACAAGCCTTCGGTGTTGGTTGGTGGTTCGCCTTTGGGTATTTCTGCGTTGGCTGGTATTGGATTTCCAACGCGCTTCTCGTTTTCTCAGCAGATTTATGGTGGATGATTCCTTTCGCGCTGGTCGGGCTGCCAATGGTGATGGCTGTCTATTACGGCTTGGCGGCCATGATCGTTGATGCCGTGTCAGGGCGTGCGGCAGTCCGCCGCCTGGGCCGCTGTCTTTTGTTGGCGGCGGCATTCGCGGGTATGGATATGCTGCGCGGCATTTTGTTTACAGGCTTTCCCTGGAATACATTTGGCTATCTGTGGTCCGGTATTCCCGCACTCAGCCAGGCCGCATCGCTGATCGGTGTGTATGGGCTGGGTGTTGCGGTTTTGCTTTCCGGTTTCTTGATGTCGATGATCGTTGCTGACGAACCGGCCATTGATCGTGTCTGTCGCCGCCTGGCCCTGGTTGTCGCTGTGGCCATCCCGGTCGTGACCTATGCCGGGGGTGCGGCGCGATTGTCCATGGCCCCGCCTTTGTCTGAACAACAGGCTGATCCGACTCGCCAAGGTCTGCGCATGGTTCAGGCAAATATCCCGCAAAAGGAAAAATGGGGACGGGATTTTCGCGTATTGAATTTCCAGAAATTTATTAGGCTCAGCAGCACGGATCGTCCTGATTGGGTTTCCACTGTGATATGGCCTGAAACGGCGGCAGCGTTTTTCATAGATGAACAGCCGGATTTCCGAACCGCCGCTGGGGCTTTCGCCGCGCCGGTGGGCGGGTATTTGATCACTGGGGCCCCGCGTCGCGTGCAAGATCCCCTGACCCTTTATAATTCCCTTCTGGTCCTGAATGATCAGGGTGAGGTCCTGACCGAATATGATAAATCCCATTTGGTCCCGTTTGGCGAATATGTGCCTTTGGGGTCTTATCTTCCATTTGGAAAAGTAACGGTTGGTGCGGTTGATTATTCACCCGGACCCGGACCGCGAACAGTATCCGTGCCGGGCCTTCCTCCCTTTTCTCCCCTGATTTGTTACGAGATTATCTTTCCCGGCCATGTTGTCGATGAAACCCAGCGTCCTGACTGGATATTAAACATCACCAATGATGCCTGGTATGGTCATTCTGCTGGCCCGTATCAGCATGTGCAACACACCCGTCTGCGCGCGATTGAGGAGGGACTGCCTTTGGTTCGGGCTGCTAGCACGGGGGTTTCCGTTGCTTTTGACGGCTATGGCCGTGAACTGGCACGCATTGATCTGGACACCAGTGGCGTCCGTGATTTTAGAGTACCAGCGCCACTGCCTGCCACGGTTTTCTCAAAGTATGGGAATACCGTTGCTTTGTTCTTGCTGCTGATTTGCGGGCTGGCAGGTGCTTTGGTGATCCGACGGTGATTTATTGGCGGAATTCTAAATCCCTTGACCCTGTTCTGAATGGTCTAGCTATTCAGGCTCTTGACCTTATCTTAAAACCCTCGTAACAAACCGCGCGTTTGGTCAGCGTATTTGATATGCGCTGCCTTCGGTTTGAGCCACAGCGTCAGATGACAGCGCACCGGAGCCTGATGCGCCGCCTCACGATAAGAAAAGTATTCGAAGGGGATTTCAGTATGGCCAATTCGTTTCTATTCACCAGCGAGTCAGTGTCCGAAGGACATCCAGACAAAGTCTGTGATCGGATTTCCGACGAAGTCGTTGATCTGTTCCTTGCGGCTGATCCTGGCGCGCGAGTTGCCTGTGAAACCCTGACGACGACCAACCGTATTGTGATCGCGGGTGAAGTGCGCGGACCGGAAAGTGTCGTTTCTGCTGATGGTTTGGTGAATAAAGAAAAAATCGAGCAGGTTGCTCGTGCCGCAGTCAAAGACATTGGTTACGAGCAGGATGGTTTCCACCATGCCCATGCCGAAGTGCAGATTTATTTGCACGGTCAGTCTAAGGACATTGCGGTTGGCGTTGATGCTGCTGGCAACAAGGATGAGGGCGCAGGCGACCAGGGATTGATGTTTGGTCATGCTCGTCGTGAAACCGACGTTCTAATGCCTGCCGCAATCCAATACGCCCATGATATCCTTAAAAGCCTCGCTGAATTCCGTCACCGCGACTCAAAAAGTGGCCTTGGCCCGGATTCGAAGAGCCAGGTGACCCTGAAATACGAAGACGGCAAGCCGATTGGCGTTTCTTCCGTCGTTGTCTCCACCCAACACAGCGCCGATATGGAACAACGTGCCATCCGCGAATTGGTGCGTGAACATGTTGAGAAGGTCCTGCCTGCCGGCTGGTTCCCGCCTGAAGATGAATTCTATGTCAACCCGACCGGTATCTTTGTTATCGGCGGCCCTGACGGCGATGCTGGTTTGACCGGGCGCAAGATCATCGTCGACACTTATGGCGGTGCGGCCCCTCATGGCGGCGGCGCATTCTCTGGTAAAGATCCAACAAAGGTTGACCGGTCTGCTGCTTATGCCGCGCGGTATGTGGCGAAAAACATTGTTGCCGCAGGTTTGGCTGATAAATGCACAATCCAGGTCGCCTATGCGATTGGCGTCTCCAAGCCACTGTCGCTGCTGGTCGATACCCATGGGACCGGCACGGTGTCTGAAGACCGCTTGGTCAAGGCCGTCAGTGAAGTGATGGACCTGTCTCCACGGGGCATCCGGGAGCATCTGAAGCTTGCCAATCCGATCTATGCCCCAAGCTCTGCCTATGGTCATTTTGGTCGTATTCCGACAGAGGACGGGCATTTCAGCTGGGAGCGTACGGACCTCGTCGAAGCGCTGACATCTGCGCTGACCTGAGATAGAACTGTACGACACGGACGTGATGGACACTCGATCGGACGAAGCGAGACTGAAGTTTTTCGGTCGCCGAAAGGGGCGTAGCCTTAAGGCCTCTCAACAGGTTATCCTGGATGAGCGCTTGCCTGCCTATCTGTTGGATCCAGCGGCTATTCCAAAAAATCCCAAGGATTTGTTCTCCCCGGTTGTAGACTCACTGCAGATGGAGATTGGGTTTGGCTCGGGGGAGCATTTGGTTGCCCAGGCACAAGCCAATCCCACCGTTGGCTATATCGGCTGCGAGCCTTTCATCAATGGCGTGGTGAAGCTGGTGCGAGACCTGGATAAGGCAAAGGTATCAACGGTTCGCGTTTATCCCGATGATGCCCGTCATGTCCTTGATGTGTTGCCGGATGGCTGTCTGGATCAGGTATTCGTTCTTTTTCCGGACCCCTGGCCCAAGGCCCGTCATCGGATGCGGCGTTTCATTGGCCCCGATAATATGCCGCGTCTGGCGCGGGTCATTCGGCCGGGCGGCAGATTGCGTTGTGCGACGGATCATCCTGATTATCTGGAATGGATGCTGGTTCATGCGGGTGGGCATTCAGACTTCACCTGGACCGCAGAACGGCCAGGAGACTGGTTGGACCGGCCTTCTGACCAGCCACCAACGCGCTATGAAACCAAGGCTCTGGCCGGACGGCCGCACTACCTAAGTTTCTTGCGTCGGGATTAGTCTGGCCCGTTGATGACTGCGGACTTGATAGACAGGCCCAATTGGCGTAATACCCTGCAACTGAACTTTCATTATATCGCCTTGTACTGCAAGAGTGATGGATGGGGGTGGGCTGCGGCCCGCCCTTTTTTGTTGGAAAACCGGCAACGCCCGGAGAAGAGACAGGCGACTGTTAATGGCGATCGAAGACCGTATCGCAGAGATGATTGAGCCGGCCCTGACCGATATGGGATACGGGCTGGTGCGCGTGCGCGTTTTGGGCACGAAGCAGATCACACTGCAGATCATGGCGGACCGTCTGGACGAGGCCGCAATCACTGTGGATGATTGCGCTGACATCAGTCGCGCGGTTTCTGCCTTGCTGGATGTGGACGATCCCATTGAAAAAGCGTACAGTCTGGAAGTCAGCTCTCCTGGTATCGATCGCCCGCTCACCCGCCTCAAAGATTTTGAGCGTTATGCCGGGTTTGAAGCGAAGATCGAATTGGAGTCTCTGGTCGGCGGACGGCGCCGGTTTCGCGGCATCCTGGGCGGGCTGAACGGGACGCTGGTTAAGATTGAGACAGAGACAGGTGCTTTTGAAGTGCCATTTGAAGAAATTCGAGTCGAAGCTAGTGCTGACCGACGCGTTGATTGAGGCGAGCCGCGCTGCGGCCGCTGGAACAACCGGAACGGCGGAAGGATCACCCCTGTAAAGGGTCCTGACGCATCCTGAACGACTGACCGCAAGTTTAGAGGATCGAATACGATGGAAGGCATCACGATCACGCGCACCGATATGTTGGCCGTAGCCGACGCGGTTGCCCGGGAAAAAGGCATTGAGCGCGAACTGGTTCTGGAAGCCATGGAACAGGCTATTCAGAAGGCGGGGCGCTCAAAATACGGGATGGAACACGATATCCGGGCGGCGATTGATCGCAAGACCGGCGAAATCGTGCTGGCCCGTTATATCGAGGTCGTCGCGCCGGATGCCGTGGAAGACGAGGTCAAGCAAACCACTGTTGATCGCGCCCGCCGCAAAAAGCCGGATGCCGTTGTTGGCGATTTCATTATCGACCGCTTGCCCCCAATCGATTTCGGGCGCATTGCCGCACAGACCGCCAAACAGGTGATCGTGCAGAAGGTTCGCGAAGCAGAGCGTGATCGTCAGTATGAAGAATACAAGGACCGCAATGGCGAGATCGTCAATGGTCTGGTCAAGCGTGTCGAATATGGCAATGTCACCATCGATCTGGGGCGCGCCGAAGGCGTGCTGCGCCGCGACGAAATCATCCCGCGGGAACATTTCAAGCGTGGCGACCGTGTGCGGGCCTATATTTTCGATGTCCGCAAGGAACAGAAGGGACCACAGATTTTCCTGTCGCGGACTCGTCCGGAGTTCATGGCGATGTTGTTCGCTCAGGAAGTGCCGGAAATTTATGACGGCATTATTGAAATCAAAAAGGTTGCCCGTGATCCAGGCAGCCGTGCGAAAATCGCTGTCCTGTCCAATGACGGTTCCATCGACCCGGTCGGTGCCTGCGTTGGGATGCGCGGTAGCCGCGTTCAGGCCGTTGTGGCTGAATTGCAGGGTGAAAAGATCGACATTATTCCTTGGAATGATGAAGACCCGACCTTCGTTGTGAACGCCCTGGCCCCGGCTGAGGTCACCAAGGTTGTTATGGACCCTGACACCAACACGATTGAAGTTGTTGTCCCGGATGAACAGCTGTCCCTGGCGATTGGCCGTCGTGGTCAGAATGTGCGCTTGGCGTCCATGCTGACCGGTTGGAACATCGACATCATGACCGAAGAGCAGGAATCGGAGAAGCGTCAGCGCGAATTCGTTGAACGCTCAGAGCTGTTCATGGAAGCCCTGGATGTTGACGACATGATTGCCCAGTTGTTGGTCACAGAAGGCTTCACCTCGGTTGAGGAAGTTGCCTATGTACCGGTCGACGAAATGGCAACGATTGAAGGCTTCGATGAAGATGTTGCAGAAGCCCTGTCAGATCGTGCCAGTGCCTATCTGGAAGAACAAAATCGTCTGTTGGAAGAAAAGCGCCGCAATCTTGGTGTGACTGACGATCTGGCTGCCTATACCGGCTTTACCAACAAACAGCTGATCAAGCTGGGTGAAGACAAAATCTGCACGATTGAAGATTTTGCCGGTCTGGCTGCAGATGAGTTGACCGATCCGGCCGATGGCTTGCTGCGTGGCGAAGACCTGACAGAGGCGGATGCCAATGTTATGGTAATGAATGCGCGCGTGAAAGTTGGCTGGCTGACACAGGAAGAATTGGACCAGATGCTCGCAGAGCAGGCTGCTCAGGCTGAAGCAGCGGAGGCTGCGGAGGAAGAGGCGTAAGGAGGGTCTGGAGGATGTCGCCGATGGTGACCGACCAAGACCCACTTGTTGTCGCTGCCGCGCCGGGTTCCCCGGATGAGCCAGATCTTTCGGTAGATGATGGGTCTGTGCGGGCGTCAAAGGAACCCGTCCGGCGTTGCTTGGTTTCGGGTGAACGGCATCCCAAAGAAGCGCTGATACGCTTCGTGCTGGGACCGGATGGAACGGTGGTTCCGGACCTGGCGGCGAAACTGCCAGGACGTGGAATGTGGTTGAGCGCCGATGCGCAAAGCATTAAGACAGCGCTGGACCGTAAGATGTTTGCGCGTGCGGCCAGGGCGCCAGCCGTTGTGCCCGCGGATTTGGTCGCGCAAGTTGAGGCGCTGTTGGCGCGGCGTTGTGTGGAGACTTTGTCCCTGGCGCGCCGGGCCGGTGAAGCGGTCTGTGGGTTTGAAAAGACCCGCGCCGCCCTGAATTCAGGGAGTTGCGCGGTGTTGTTGCAGGCCCGCGATGGGGCTGCAGATGGGCGCGCCAAATTGGCGAGCCTGGCTCGGGAGACAGAAACCCGGGGATTTGTGCCCGTTCTAGCCGTGCTTGATGCGGCGGAGATGGGGGAAGCCTTCGGGCGCGACGCGGCAGTACACGCGGCGCTGCTTAAGGGTGGGTCCGGGGGCGGATTAAGCCGTCGCTTCCAAATGGAGGCAGAGCGGTTAAAAGGTTTCAGAGAAACGGCACCCGACACGGGTCGGTTTGCCGGAAAGGACGATGAATGAGTGATGGGACTTCTAAAGGCGGTGGCAAGCTTTCTCTCGGGAAACCGGGGAAACTGAGCCTCTCTAAGACGGTTGAAAGTGGTCAGGTGCGCCAGAGCTTTAGCCATGGCCGATCCAAGACAGTGATCGTTGAAACAAAGAGCCGCCGGTCCTTTGAGCGTAACGATACTGGCGATATGAAGGTCGTTAAGGGAGCTCCTGTAGGGCGAGCGCCGCAGGAAAAGAACAAGCTGGTCTCGGAAAACCCATTGGATGGTTTGTCTGAAACCGAACGTCAGGCCCGCATTCGCGCCCTGGAAGGGGCTGCGCGCGATGAAGAGCGCCGCAAGCAAGAAATCGAAGAAATCGAGCGTAAGGCCGCAGAAGCCCGCGCCCGTCGCGAGGAAGAAGAACGTCTGAAGCAGGAAGCTGCCGCCGCCGCGGCTGCTGCAGAAGAAGAAAAGAAAAACGAGGGTGCTGCTGACGCAGCCCCGGAAAGCAGTGAACCTGTATCGAAAGAAACCGCCGCTGAAGACAGTGTTGTGGTGGATCCGACGGTTGATGTGCCCGTACCTCCTTCAGAAAAACCAGATGCTGCCGCTCGCGCTCGCGCGAAAACAGAAGTGGCTGCGCCTGTTGATGATAAGGACAAGAAAGCCAAAGGCACGATGCGCCTGCGCAGTGGCGAGCAACGCCGCCGCAGTGGCAAGATGACCGTGACTCAGGCCTTGGAAGACGATGGCGAAAATCGCGGTCGGTCCATGGCGGCCCTGCGCCGTGCCCGTGAACGCGAGAAGCAACAAAATCGCGAGCGTCTTTCGCGCGGAGAAAAAGTATTGCGTGAAGTTACAATTCCAGAAGCCATCTCGGTTGGTGATCTGGCAAACCGTATGGCCGAACGTGCCGCAGATGTGATCAAAACGCTGATGAAAATGGGCGTTATGGCCACTGTGAACGAAGTTCTGGATGCCGATACGGCGGAACTGGTCGTCTCTGAATTTGGTCACCGCTCCAAGCGAGTGTCTGAATCGGATGTTGAAGATATTCTGATCCAGCCCAAGCGTGTCGATGCAGACGGTCTGCCGCGTGCACCAGTTGTTACAATCATGGGCCATGTCGATCATGGCAAGACGTCTCTGCTGGATGCTTTGCGTGCCACCGATGTGGCGGCAGGCGAGGCCGGCGGCATTACCCAGCATATCGGTGCCTATAAGGTGACTATGAACAGCGGTGCCAGCATCACTTTCCTGGATACGCCCGGTCACGCGGCCTTTACCGCCATGCGCCAACGTGGTGCCCAGGTAACGGATATTGTTGTGCTGGTTATTGCTGCTGATGATGGTATTCGCCCTCAGACGATTGAGGCGATTAACCACGCAAAAGCCGCAGAAGTGCCGATTATCGTTGCGATCAACAAAATCGATAAGGAAGGCGCAAATCCGGCTAAGGCCAGACAGCAGCTTTTGGAACACAGCCTTGTGCCTGAAGAAATGGGTGGGGATGTGATCTGTGTTGAGGTTTCAGCAACGAAACGTTTGAACCTGGATGTTTTGGAAGAAACCATCCTGTTGCAGGCGGAAGTGATGGAATTGACGGCGAATCCTGCGGCGGAAGCTCGGGGGGCGGTTGTCGAAGCCAAGCTGGAAATTGGTCGTGGCTCTGTTGCGACTGTGCTGGTTCAGAACGGTACCCTGCGCGTTGGTGACATTTTCGTTGCTGGTCAGGAATGGGGCCGCGTCCGCGCCCTGTTGGATGATAAGGGCCAGACACTGACCGAAGCGGGTCCATCCGTTCCTGTCGAGGTTCTGGGTCTGCAAGGGACGCCACAAGCCGGGGACGAGTTTATTGTTCTGGCCGACGAGTCGAAGGCCCGTGAAATTGCCAGCTATCGTCAGCGTAAGGCACGGGAACAGCAATTTACCATCTCCGGTCGGGGTACGTTGGAACAGATGTTCGAGCGGGTTCAGGCAGGCGAAGCAGAACAATTGCCAATCGTCGTCAAAACGGATGTTGGGGGCTCTTTGGAAGCTTTGGTTTCTGCCCTTGAAGGTCTTGCAACCGACGAAGTTAAAGTGCGCGTATTGCATGGAGCGGTCGGCGGGATCACGGAATCTGATGTGACCTTGGCGGCTTCTACAGGCGGCGTCATCTTGGGCTTTAATGTTCGGGCAAACCCGCAGGCCCGTGATCTTGCCAAACGGGATGGTGTTGATATCCGCTATTACTCGATCATCTATGATGCAATCGATGATATGAAATCAGTGCTGTCTGGCATGTTGGCACCGGAAGAACGCGAAGAGTTCCTGGGCTATGCGGAAATTCGCGAGGTCTTCAATATCACCAAGGCCGGTAAGATTGCCGGGTGTATGATCACTGATGGTGAAGTCCGTCGTGGCGCGAAAGTGCGTCTGCTGCGCGATGACACCGTGATCTATGAAGGCGCCTTGAAACAGCTCAAACGCTTCAAGGACGATGTGAAAGAAGTTAAGAACGGCTATGAATGCGGTATGGCCTTCGAGAATTTCGAAGGCATGCAGGTCGGCGATATCGTCGAATGCTTCGATATTCAGTCGATCAAACGGAATCTCTAACGCTGCCCAATTGGGCACCGCCAGCAGAGAGGAGGCGATAGCATGAGCGACCGGGAGCCTTCTCAGCGGCAACTGCGCGTTGGTGAGCAAATTCGCCACGCGCTGTCGCGTATCCTGTCGCGGGGCGAATTGCGTGATCCAATTCTGACCAGCATTCCGATCACCGTGTCGGAAGTGCGCTGTGCAGCGGATCTGAAACTCGCCACCGTCTATATCATGCCATTGGGTGGTCAGAATATTGACGAAGTCCTGACGGCCTTAAAACGAGCAGGGGCCTTTCTGCGCGGTCAGGTCGCTCGGGAAGTACAGTTGAGATATACGCCGGGCTTGCGCTTCATGGCCGATGAGACTTTCGCTGAGGCGGGTCGGATCAATGAATTGCTGCGCCGTCCAGAGGTTCGTCGTGACCTGGTAACCCAGGACGACGATGGCGACGATGAGGGGGAAGAGGAGTCGCATGACGCCGCCCCGACGCAGCGTAAGGCGGCCGCTGGCGGGTCGACTCAGGATTGATCCCATAAGATGCGCGACGATCTGACCGATGATGAATTAGAGCGTTATGCCCGTCACGTCATCCTGGAAGAGGTCGGCGAAGAAGGCCAGATAAAGCTTCTGGAGTCTAAAGTTCTGATGGTTGGCGCCGGTGGATTGGGTGCGCCTGCACTGATGTATCTTGCCGCTGCCGGTGTCGGTACAATTGGCATTGTCGATCATGATGTCGTTGACTTATCGAATCTGCAGCGCCAGATCATTCACTCAGTTGATGATATTGGCCGCCCTAAAACGCGCTCCGCCGCCGAGCGTTTGGAGCTTATCAATCCAGACATTACCGTTATTGAACATCGCACTCGTTTAACCGCCAGCAATGCTGTGGATCTGTTTGACGATTACGATTTGATCGTGGATGGCAGCGACAATTTCACCGCGCGCTATCTGTGCAATGACACCTGTTTTTCCCTAAAGAAACCGTTGGTCAGTGCGGCTCTGGTGCGGTTCGAAGGCCAGTTATCGACCTTTAAGCCTTATGAAGGCGGCCCCTGCTATCGCTGTCTTTTCCCGGAGCCACCTGATCCAGAACTGGTTCCACGTTGTGACACGGTTGGCATTTTCGGGGCTATCGCCGGTGTTATGGGCAGCCTGCAGGCGACAGAAGTTCTGAAAGAATTGCTTGGCTTGGGAACCAGCATGGCGGGCCAATTACTGCTGTTCGATGCGCTGGACCAAACCTTTTGCAAAATCAAGGTTCCCAAGAATCCCGACTGTCCGACCTGTGGCGGTTAACGCCCTGTCGGATTAATCTGGATCGTCTGTTCCAGAGCGATGGGGCATTTCGCGATATTCACTGGACTGCATTTCCATCAGGCGGGACACGGCACGCTCAAATTCAAAGGCATGGGTGCCTTCGCGATATAGATCATTTGGGGCTGCATCGGCGGCCATGATTAGATTGACGTGGTGTTCATAGAGCGCATCGATCAGCGTCATGAAACGTTTCGCTTCATTGCGGCGATCTTCGGTTAAGCGCGGGACACCATTCAGGATCAGTGTATGGTATTTGCGGGCCAGAGTCAGATAGTCCTCCGCCCCCAGCGGTTTGCCGCACAAGGCTTCGAACTCCACCATGGCCACGCCCCGCGCAGCCTTTGGAACGGGCACTGTTCGTCCTTTCACGGTGATGCTATCGGGCTCGGCGGTTGCTCCGTCTGTCAAATCCTCAAACGCTTGGTTCAATGCCTTGGTCGCAGGCGGGCCTAAGGGGGCATGATAGGTTTTCAGAGATTTCAACCGGATCAACCGGAAATCCGTGGGCGATTCCAGATGCAGAATGTCCAGTTTTTGATGCAAAAGTTTGATGAAAGGGACGAACTGACTGCGCTGTATGCCGTCCTTGTACAGGTCATCTGGTGGCCAGTTTGATGTCGCAACGACCACCACGCCGCGCTGGAATAAGGATTCGAACAGACGCCCCAAGACCATGGCGTCGGCAATGTCTGTCACATGGAATTCGTCAAAGCACAGCAGCCAGGCCTCGTCAGCAATCCGCTCTGCAATTTTTGGCAGCGGGTCGTCTTCCTTCTTCGTGCGAGTCTTCTGATCCTCGCGCCACTTGTGGATAGCCCCATGGACCTCGATCATAAATTCGTGGAAATGGACGCGGCGTTTGCGCTCGACCGTTGCCTCGCCAAAAAATAAATCCATCAGCATGGATTTTCCGCGCCCGACCCCGCCATAGAGATACAGGCCCTGGGGGGGATCTTCCCGCCGTCGGGCCAGGCCCAGCCGGGCTTTCCAGCCGCCAGCCTCATCAGAGGGGCGATAGGAGCCAAGTGCTTTAAACAGGCTTTGCAGTTTTTCTGCGGCCAATGCTTGGGAAGAGTCAGGTTTCAGGTGCCCATCCCGGACCAGAGCCCGATATTTGAACAAAGGACCGGCGGGACTGTCATTTTGGGAGGAGTTATCAGTCAAAATAACGACTTACGAATTGGGATCAGGAAACGCGAATCATGCGCCAGAATTGGCGTTGGTTCAATGCCAGCAATGCAGTTTTATGATCTGGATTCAAAAGGTCGGATGAACAGCCGCAAGAACGGTTTTTCTGGTTCTCGCTCAACACCAATCTTCATGGTGGGGTTGCGGGGCGTCTTGTTAAAGGTACCAAACAATCGATCCCAGAAACTGAACAGATTGCCATAGTTTGAATCCGTGTCCCGTCGGATTGCATGATGGTGTATCCAATGAATTGCCGGGGTGATGACAAGCCAACCAAGCACCCGCTCCAGGCCAGCAGGCAGTTTAACATTGGAATGCGCAAAAATTGCCGCCAGCAAGACTTGGGTCTCAAACACCAGAACGCTCTGTAGCGGTATGTCCAGGGTGATCACAATGACAGCCCGCGCCATCGCTGACAGCAGTACTTCACCCCAATGAAACCGAAAGGCAGAGGTGCTGTCCAGGGTCGCATCCAGATGGTGAACCTCATGGAAGCGCCACAGAATGGGAAATTGATGATTGGCCCGATGCCAGAAGTAAATCAACATATCCAGGATCAGCAAATCTGCCAGCACCCCCCCCAGCCCCGTCCACCAGGGTGCATAGGCAGCACGCCAATCGGGCCCAGAGGTTGCGGCCCAGACGCTGATCGGAACGACTATTAAAATCGATAACACGGCATTGGTGCCAAACAGGCCTGCATTGCTGAATAGCCGCCAAGCCTTGCCCTGTCTATCCAATGGGATAATCGCCGCCGGGCGTAGCCTTTCCATTACAAAGAAGAATAAAACCCAAGTCGCCACAGCGATGGATTTATACGCCAACAGGGTTTCAGTCACGGTTTCCATGGGTCATAATCTGTGTCGAACACGTCGCTACGGCAAGACACGCTTGTCGTGGAGCGGTCACACCTGCGTTACCGATTGTATACTCTAAACCCTCCCTTATGAGGACCTTTGATGTCAGCACCTTTGATTGGCGTTTCCGCCTGTATGTCCCAGAATGATGCAGGCAGTGTCTATCACCATGTCGGACATAAATACTTCGACGCCGTGGCATCTGCCGCTGAGGCGATACCTCTGGCCATCCCAGCCCTGCCTGGAGCGTTGGATTTGGATATTTTGGTTGATCGCCTGGACGGTTTGTTCCTGTCCGGCAGCCCGTCGAATGTTGAGCCGCAGAATTATGGCGGCCCTGCCTTTCGGGAGGATACCAAGCGGGATCCAAACCGGGATGGGGTGACCTTACCCTTAATTCGAAAAGCGATTGAGGCTGGTTTGCCAATCTTTGCGGTCTGCCGCGGTCAACAGGAACTGAACGTGGCCCTGGGCGGGAGCCTGTATCAACATGTGCATGAATTGCCAGGTAAGCGTGATCACCGTGCCCGCAAGGATCTGCCGGTCCAGGAACAATACGATGTGGCGCATCCCGTTGATATACAGCCAGGCGGCATTCTAGCCGGCCTGAATGGTGCAACGGGGGAGGTGATGGTGAATTCCCTCCATGCCCAGGCAATTGATCGACTGGCGGATGGTCTGTTTGTTGAGGCGGTCAGCGATGATGGCATCATTGAGTCGGTCAGCCTGCCCGGCTCTAAAGCGTTCCTGTTGGCTGTGCAATGGCATCCTGAGCATCCGACAGCCCTGAAATGGCCATTAAGCAAGGCCATGTTCCGGGCCTTTGGTGATGCAGCCCGCCAGCGTGCCGAAAGCCGGTAAATTTTACCCCCATTTTAGATTACCCTGAAAAGAGAGACCTGATGCGCATTGTGACCTGGAATATCAACTCTGTCCGCCTTCGTATGCCCATCGTGGAGAAACTGACCAATGAGGTTTCGCCAGATGTGATCTGCCTGCAGGAAACCAAGGTTCATGACGATCAGTTCCCCTTCAAGGATGTGCAGGATCTGGGATATGCCCATGTCGCGATCAATGGCATTAAGGGCTATAATGGGGTTTGCATCCTTTCAAAACTGCCCTTGAGCAATATTGGATCTCATACCTGGACCGGCAAAGCGGACGGGCGGCACATCTTTGCCACCTTACCCAACGGGGTGGAGGTGCATTCCCTCTATGTCCCGGCTGGTGGGGATGAGCCGGACCGGGAGATTAATGACAAATTTGGCCATAAGCTGGATTTTGTCGATGAAATGGCCGCATGGTTTGGTCAAAACCGTAAGGCAACGGATAAAATTATGGTTATGGGCGACCTGAATATCGCGCCCCTGGAACATGATGTCTGGTCCCATAAACAATTGCTGAAGATCGTCAGCCACACACCCATTGAGGTCGAGAAATTCAACGCCGCTCAGGCTGCTTTTGGCTGGGTGGATTGCATGCGCAAATTCGTGCCCGATGAGGAAAAACTGTATACGTGGTGGAGCTATCGGTCCAAAGACTGGCGTGTCGCCAATAAAGGTCGTCGCCTGGATCATGCCTGGGCCACACCTGCCTTAGCCGATCAGGTCACCGGAATGCAGGTCCTCAGCGATGCCCGTGACTGGGAAAAGCCATCGGACCACGTGCCCGTTATCTTAGACTTTGCAGGGTAACTCGGCAGTGACACGGGGGTGAGTTTGGTCCCAACCCCTTGACCAGCGAGGGTTTGCAGATTACCTAACGCTATAAGATCAATATTAATTTTGATGGAAAACGAGCAATGGCGATTCTGCCGATCTTGGTGGCACCGCATCCTGTGCTGAAACAGAAATGCACGCCCGTTGAGGCCGTGGACGGACATATCCGACGCGTGCTGGATGATATGCTGGACACTATGTATGACGCGCCAGGTATTGGTCTGGCCGCGCCCCAGATCGGTATCGCCAAGCGGATGCTGGTGGTCGATTGCGCAGGTCGCGGGGAAACGCCACAGCCGATGAAGATCATCAATCCGGAAATCATCGCGGAATCAGAGGAATTGGCCAGCTATGAAGAAGGCTGCCTGAGCTTCCCGGAACAATATGCAGATGTGAAACGCCCAGCCCGTGTCACTGTGAAGTATTTGGACGAAACCGGCACGGAACAGCAGTTGGAGGCCGACGGATTGTTGGCAACCTGCATTCAGCATGAAATTGATCACCTGGAAGGTATCGTTTTCGTTGATCACATTTCGTCGCTGAAACGTGGCATCATCATGCGCAAATTACAGAAACTAATGCGCGGGAAACCCCGTCTCGACGTCGCGGCGGAGTCAGCTCGCTCGACATTGGGTTCAGATCCTGTCAGGAACCAGATATGTCTAGATTGCGTGTTGCCTTCATGGGAACGCCTGGATTCTCGGTTCCCGCCCTGGATGCAATCCAGCGGGCTGGACACGAGGTTGTGGCTGTTTACACCCCAACCCCCCCCCCCGCCCCACGGGGGAAAAACCCCACGCCCCCCGGCCGGGCAGAGGGGGGGGGGGAAAATGAAAATGACCGGGGCCCGGC
>JARGPE010000026.1:23313-25551 GCA_029212835.1 Alphaproteobacteria bacterium
GGAAAACAGCCAACGCCCAGTCCCGTGCATCAGGCTGCGTTGAAAATGAACATTCCCGTGCGCCATCCCAGCAGCCTGAAAACAGAAGAGGCACAGGCAGCATTCAAAGGCCTAGCCCTGGATGCGGCGGTTGTGGTTGCCTATGGTCTGATCCTACCTAAGGCGATTCTGGAAGCTCCCCGATTTGGCTGCCTGAATATTCATGCCTCGCTGTTGCCGCGATGGCGTGGCGCGGCCCCGATCCAGCGGGCTATTCTGGCGGGGGATGAGGAGACGGGCATTTCGATCATGCAGATGGATGAGGGGCTGGACACCGGACCCGTTCTGCTGGAAGAACCAATTCCAATCTATCACCGCAGCACCGCCCAGGCGTTGCATGATGACTTATCGGCATTAGGCGCGCGGTTGATCGTCGAAGCGCTGGACAGCCGTGCCAGCGGGCTAATAACTCCCAAGAAGCAGTCTGAGGCCGGTGTGACCTATGCCGAGAAACTGCAAAAATCAGAAGGTCATATCGATTGGCACAAAAACGCCGCTGATCTGGATCGTCAGGTTCGCGCCTTGACGCCCTGGCCAGGATGTTTCTTTGAACATGCGGGGGAGCGGATAAAATTGCTGGACGCAATTCCAGTCTTCCCGGATCAAGAAGCACCAGCGGGAACAATTGTCAGCCCGGATGCGGTCGTCACCTGTGGCATCGGTGCCCTAAAGCTGTTGCATCTTCAGCGGCCGGGGCGAGGCCCAGTCTCTGGGGCTGATTTCCTGCGGGGATTGCGGCTTTCACCCGGCGACAGCCTTGTCTGAGAAGTTGGTCTGAAATACGAAACGGCGACGAGATGGACCCGTCGCCGCCGTAACCGTTGAACCGAAACCGGATGGGAGGGGCAGGATTATGGCCTCGGTTCTCCGGAACTTCTGAAGCGGCATTGCCTTTTGGACCCGCCGCCCTCATGCACACACAATAGGAGATCGGGACCTTATTGGCTGTGACGGGTATCACAGGCCGTGAAAAAAAAGTTGGATTTCTTGATTTTTGTAACGTCGCAATCATTCGTCTTTTTTATACGGTCCACTCTCAGCCAATTCTGCGCGCAATTGCGCCTCGTAAAGACGTTCTTTTACCAGAAATTGCTCAACAGCACTGCGGAAACCCTCATTGGGCAGCAGATGGGCGGAATAGGTCGTAACCGGCAGATATCCCCGCTGGATTTTATGTTCCCCCTGGGTGCCCGCCTCGACACGGCTGAGTCCATGCGCGATCGCATAGTCAATTGCCATGTAATAACACAATTCAAAATGCAGGAATTTATAGTTCTCCAAACACCCCCAATTGCGCCCAAAAATGGCATCACTGCCCAGTAGGTTCAGCGCGCCGGCAATCGGAATATCGTCTGCATCAAAGGCCAGCATTAACACAACGCGGTCGCGCATGCGCTCGTGTAGCAGATCAAAGAAGTCACGCGTCAGATAAGCCCCGCCCCATTTGCGATCATAAGTATCTGTATAGAATTCGTAAAAGGCATCCCATAGCTCTGGTGTAATCTCATCCCCGGTCAGGGCTTTAGCTGTCAGGCCCGCTTCGGCAAGGGCACGGCGTTCCTTGCGCACGGCCTTACGTTTGCGTGATGAAAATGCCTCCAGAAAATCATCGAAGCTCTTGTAGCCGTGATTGTGCCAATGGAATTGGTGTCCGTGGCGGATCAGGAACCCAGCATCTTCCAGGTCGTTTGCTTGCAGTTTTGTCAGAAAATTCACATGCAGGCTGGATACGCCATGCCGTTCTACCAATTGCGCCATGGCACTGATCAGATATTGGGTTGCAGCAGCCGGGTTGGGCGCGGCGGCGGTCAGCAATCGGGGGCCTGGCACGGGTGTGAAGGGGACGGCGGAGAGGAGTTTTGGATAGTATTTCCCACCAGCGCTTTCATACGCATGGGCCCAGGAATGGTCAAAAATATATTCCCCCTGGGAATGACCCTTAAGATATAGAGGCATCGCTGCCAACAGGGTGCCCGCGCCATCGCGCAACAACAGGTGCTGGGGCAACCACCCGGTCTCTGCCCGGACGGAGCCGCTTTCTTCCAGGCTGCTGAGGAAGTCATGGGAAAGAAAGGGGTTTTCGGGTCCAGCACAGGAATCCCACGAGGCTTTGTCGACCTCTTTTAAGGACGCGCAAACCTCTACCAGCAAACTGTTCTCGCCGTCGGGCATTTGGGGTCCTTGATCGCAAAGTGTATG
>JARGPE010000027.1 GCA_029212835.1 Alphaproteobacteria bacterium
ATTCCCAATACAGATGTAAAATTTTTTTGTTTATTTGATGATTATATTTCCTAACAAGTGAACGGCATTCATTTTTTATAAAAAAATATTAATACTTCCTATAATTATTTTTATTTTTTCTGCTATACTCCACAACCAATGCCCTGCACTTAGTGGCTTGGCCCGATCTGCGCGAAGCGAGACGATGACACAATCTGGTGTTTATTGAGGCCAGAAACCGCGCTTTATCTCGAATGAATCCCCCTTCCCCGCCGCATGAATCCGGCATTAGGGGAATTTGCACAGGCATGATATCGATGGCCGTCACGGCAATGTGAGCGGATTTGTATCGCAAAATCGGGTCTTGTATCGCCACCTATACCAAGACCACGCCCCGCCTTTGCACGGGCATTCGGTCTTCGTGACCTTTTTGTTTGAGGGATGTTATGGCCGACACGATCAAGACCGATATCTGCATCATCGGCGCAGGCTCCGGCGGATTAAGCGTCGCTGCTGGTGCCGCCCAGATGGGTGCCCGTGTGGTCCTGATCGAAAAAGGCCTGATGGGGGGCGATTGCCTGAATTTCGGTTGTGTCCCGTCCAAAGCCCTTTTGGCCGCCGGTCATGCCGCCCATGTCCAGCGGCACTCTGACATTTTTGGGATCGCGCCCGTCACCCCCAAGGTCGACTGGAAAAAAGTCCGCGCCCATGTCAAAGGCGTGATCGCCGCCATTGAACCCAATGATTCCGTTGAGCGCTTCGAAGGCCTGGGCGTCACGGTTATCCAGCAACAGGGCCGCTTTACCGGCCCGGCGGAAGTTCAGGCTGGCGACACAAAAATCCAGGCGAAATATTTCGTCATCGCCACCGGCTCCACCCCCTTTGTGCCGCCCATCGACGGGCTGGACAAGACGCCCTATTGGACCAACGAGACGATCTTTGACAATGACCAGCCCATCGACCACCTGCTGGTCATTGGCGGCGGCCCCATCGGCATGGAGATGGCCCAGGCCCTTCGCCGTCTGGGTTGTAAGGTCACCGTCATCGAAATGGCAAAGGCCCTGGCAAAGGATGACCCAGAGGCCACCGCCCTGGTTCTGGACCGCCTGCGCGCCGAGGGTCTGGACATCCGCGAGGAGACGGCGCTGAAAAGCGTCTCCCCCACCGATACCGGCATTTCCGCCACAGTGGAAAAGGACGGCAAGCAGGAGACCCTGACTGGCAGCCATCTGCTGATCGCCGTGGGCCGCCGCGCCAATACGAGCGGTCTGGATCTGGACAAGGCGGGCGTTAAAACCGAGCGTGGGGCCATTACCGTCGATGTCCACCTAAAGACCAGCAACCGGCGCGTCTTTGCCATTGGCGATGTCACCGGTGGCCTGCAATTCACCCATATGGCGGGCTATGATGCGGGCATCGTCATCCGCCAGATGCTGTTTAAAATGTTCTGGACCAAGGTGGACCATCGGGCCGTCCCCTGGGTCACCTATACCGATCCCGAACTCGCCCAGGTTGGCCTGACCGAAGCGCAGGCGGAGAAGGAATTGGGGGCTGGAAACTATCAGGTCCTGCGCTGGCATTTCGACGAAAACGACCGCGCCCAGGCCGAACGCCGCACTGACGGGCTGGTCAAGGCCATTGTCGATAAAAAGGGCCGCGCCCTGGGCTGTACCATCGTCGGCGCCCATGCCGGAGACTTGCTGCTCCCCTGGATCATGGCCGTGCAAAACCGCCAGAAAATGAGCACCCTCGCTAGCTTGATAGCCCCCTACCCCAGCTTATCCGAAGTCACCAAACGCACAGCCGGCAGCTATTTCACACCGAGTTTGTTTTCGGAGAGGACACGAAAAGTGGTTGGGTTTTTGATGCGATGTTTTTCCTGACAGCGACCCCTTAAATATCACATTTGCGACTCCCTTTTCTTCCCTGAAAAAGCGGGGCAGAGTGCGGCGGAATTTGGAATTCTGACGCATTAGCAAAGGGTGGTTTTCGATGAAATCGCATGTCCGGGTTGTCGTTATTGGCGGTGGTGTTGTTGGGTGTTCGGTGCTGTATCACCTGACCAAGCTGGGCTGGACGGACCTGTTGCTGATTGAGCGGTCTGAACTGACATCAGGCTCTACCTGGCATGCGGCGGGTGGGTTTCATACGCTGAATGCTGATACCAATATGGCCGCCCTGCAGGGATATACGATCCGCCTGTATAAGGAATTGGAAGAGATCACGGGCATGTCCTGTGGCCTGCACCATGTCGGTGGTGTCACGATTGCAACGACCCAGGATCGGCTGGACTACCTGAAGGCAGAGCGGGCCAAGCATCGCTATATGGGCCTGGATACCGAAATTGTCGGGCCGGAAGAAATCCAGAAACTGTCCCCCATCACCAATGTCGAAGGCGTATTGGGCGCGCTGTATGATCCGCTGGACGGTCACCTGGACCCATCGGGCACGACCCATGCCTATGCCAAGGCGGCCCGCATGGCCGGTGCGGAAATCGTGCTGCGCAACCGCGTGCTGGAAACCAATCCCCGCGCCGATGGCGGTTGGGATGTGGTCACCGAACAGGGGACCGTGACTTGTGAACATCTGATCAATGCGGCGGGCCTGTGGGCGCGTGAGGTCGGGCAGATGGCAGGCGTTTTCTTGCCACTGCATCCGATGGAACACCAGTATCTGGTCACCGACGACATTCCCGAAGTCTATAACCACCCGACCGAACTGCCCCATGTCATGGACCCGGCAGGCGAGACCTATCTGCGCCAGGAAGGCCGCGGACTGGTGATCGGGATTTATGAGCAGGACTGTGACCCCTGGGCCGTCAATGGCACGCCTTGGGATTTCGGCCATGAACTGTTGAACGACAATCTGGATCGGATCGCCGAGCCTCTGGATGCCGCGTTCAAACGTTATCCCGTGTTGGGCAAGGCGGGGATCAAGACCGTGATCAATGGTCCCTTCACCTTTGCGCCAGACGGCAACCCGCTGGTCGGGCCGGTGCCGGGCCTGCGCAATTACTGGTCCGCCTGTGCCGTGATGGCAGGATTCAGCCAGGGCGGCGGTGTTGGCCTGACGCTGGCGGAATGGATGGTAGAGGGTGAGCCGAGCCGCAACGTCTATGCCATGGATGTCGCCCGCTTTGGCGATTACTGCACCCGGCCCTATACCCGCATGAAAGTGACGGAGAATTATCAGCGGCGCTTCTCCATCTCCTATCCCAATGAAGAATTGCCGGTGGGTCGCCCATTGCAGACCACGCCCGCCTATGGCCTGTGGAAGGCGGAGCGCGCCGTGTTCGGCTCTGGATATGGCATGGAGCATGTGAACTATTTCGCCCCGGAAGGCGAGCCGCTGTTTGAGACCCCTAGCTTCCGCCGTTCCAGCGCGTTTGACGCCATCGGGGCCGAATGCCGCGCCGTGCGGGAAGCGGTGGGCATCAACGAGATTCACAATTTCGGAAAATATCTGGTCACCGGCACGGGTGCCGTTGCCTGGCTGAACCACATCATGACCAACCGCGTGCCCGCCGTGGGCAAGATCGCCCTGACCGCGATGCTATCGCCCAAGGGCAAGATCATCGGTGATTTCACAATGGCCCGGTTGGGGGAAGAAGAGGTGCAATTGACCGCCTCCTTCTCCGCCCAGTCTTTCCATATGCGCTGGTTCCAGCAACACCTGCCAGAGGATGGATCGGTCAGCCTGCGCAATGTCTCGCTGGAGCGGATCGGCTTCCAGATCGCCGGGCCAAAATCCCGCGAATTGCTGTCCCGCGTCACAAACAGCGACACGTCCAATGCTGCCATGCCCTTCCTAAGCTGCACGGCAGTGGAAATCGGACCAATCCCGGCCCTGGTCAACCGCGTCACCTATACCGGCGATCTGGGCTATGAAATCTATGTCCATCGCGATCATCAGGTTGCGCTATATGAGGCCTTAAAGACCGCCGGGGCCGATCTGGGGCTTAAATCCTTTGGCATGCGGGCCATGATGTCATTGCGGCTGGAAAAGAGCTTCGGCTCCTGGCTGCGGGAATTCCGCCCGGACTTCACCCCGGCAGAAACCGGTCTGGACCGCTTCTGTAACTTCAAGAAGAACGACTTCATCGGTCGGGACGTTGCGGTTGCGGAACGCGAGAACCCGCCCGCCAACCATCTGGCAACCTTCGTCGTGGATGTGCCGGACTCCCCAGACTCCGCCGATTGCGTCGCCGACGAGCCGATCTGGCAGGACGGCAAGGTTATTGGCTATGTGACGTCCGGCGGCTATGCCCATTGGGCCCGCAAGTCCGTCGCCATCGGCATGATCCCCAAGGAACGCATCATCGAGGGCGGCAAGTTCGAGATCGAAATCCTGGGCGTGCCCCATACGGCCACCCTGATCACCGAAGCCCTGTTCGATCCGAAGGCGGAGCGGATGCGGGGGTAACCCTGCCCGCCTGCCTTACGGATTGCGTGGTGCGACTTTAGCGGCCAGCAGGCGGCGTTTGCGTTCGCGGTAGAAGGAATAAACGCCGGTGCCAACGATGATGGTGGCACCGATCAGGGTCCATTGGCTGGGGTAATCGTTAAAGACGAAGATCCCCAGCAGGATGGCCCAGATCATGATCGTATAGCGGAAGGGGGCCACAAAGGCGATTTCGCCAACGCGCATGGCCTGTACACTGAAAATATAGCCGAAAATCACACAGACCGCCGCTGTTCCCAACAAGGCAAGCGCGTGACCGCTTAAGGGTCGCCATTCCATCGTCGGGGCCATGACAGCCGCCAAAACCGTGACCGCGACGGAGGTCAACAGGGAGACAAAGATCGAGGGTATCTGGGCATTCAGCCGCCGGGTCGAAATATCCCGCAAAACAACGAATAGAACCGCAACCAGCGCCAACAGGGAAAAGCTGTTGAACCCTTCGGACCCAGGTCGCACGATCAGCAAGACACCGCAGAAACCAACCGCAATCGCCGACCAGCGCCGCCAGCCCAGGGGTTCTTTCAAGAATACCGCTGCTGCCAGGGTCACTGCCAGCGGCATGGTCTGCATGATCGCGGTCACATTAGCCAGTGGCATGTGTAACAGGGCTGTTAGAAAGGCGGTCGTGGACCCGACTTCCCCCACAACACGCAGCGCCAGAATGCCTCTGTCTCGCTTTGGCACGGACACTTTCAGTTCTCGCCGCCAGACGGCGATCATCACGATCATCAGGGTCGCCGCCACGCCCCGCAATAACATCGCCTGATACATGGAAACGAAATCATAGGCGAGTTTCATCAATGTATCATTGACGATAAAAGCCGCCATGCTGGCCGCCATCAAGGACGCGCCTTTTATATTATCAGATAAAACCATCTGCGGCTTATCAACCAATCCTTGCGAAAGGTCCAGCACGATTTGATCAAAATGGCCCTATCAAAATGACCTGAACACCCTATATTTAAGGCCAATTAGAGATATTCTAGGAATTTTGGTATGGAACGCGTGCAAACAAAACTGTCTGTTAACCTGAACAAGGTCGCCCTACTGCGCAATCAGCGTCATGTCGGCTATCCCGATCCCATCGAGGCTGGCCGCACGGTCCTGAAGGCTGGCGCCCATGGATTGACAGTCCATCCGCGCCCGGATGAGCGCCATATCCGAAAGAGCGACGTGCTGAACATTGCCGCCATGATCCGCGACGAAGGCTGGGCCGCACGCGGTGTGGAGTTTAATGTGGAAGGCAATCCCTTCGATGACTTCCTTGCCATCATCAACAAAGTCCGACCGGATCAGGCGACCCTGGTTCCGGACTCACCAGACGCCGCCACGTCTGACAGTGGTTGGGATGTGTTCCGCGAGGCTGACCGCCTGAAGCAAGCAATCGCCACCCTAAAAGGTCTTGGCTGTCGTGTAGCGCTGTTTATGGATGCGACCGATGATCCAGCCCCGGCGATGCAGAAAGCTGCTGCGCTGGGTGCAGACCGCGTCGAACTCTATACCGGCCCCTATGCCGATGCCTTTGGCACAGCAGACGAGGCCGCCCAATTGGCACGCTACGCCAAATCCGCTCAGGCGGCACTGGATGCCGGCCTGTTGATCAATGCCGGCCATGACCTGACAACGGGAAATCTGCCCAACCTGATCCGCGCCCTGCCCCGCCTGGACGAAGTCTCCATCGGTCACGCCTTCACATCAGATGCGCTGTGGATGGGATTTGATGCAACCGTCAAAGCTTATCTGCACGCCCTGATCCCAAACAGCGATCAAAAGACAGCGGCTGCGTAATCCTGCGGCACAGAATAAATCCCGCCCCCCGTACCAAAACACAGGTCAGGGGGCGGGCTGAAAACGGGCCTATGATCAATCGCGCAGAAACTTCTTCGCTTCTTCCAGGGCTTTCAGAATGCCGCGGTCATTGTTTTCCTTCATCGCGGCGTCAGCGATGGCGTATTGACGCTGGGCAGCCTCTTTCCGCATACCCGATGGAGCGCGGTCCAATTCGGCCTTAAAGGCCTTCATTTGGGCAACCGCGGTGGGTTTACCGGATGCAACGATCAAAGGCTTTTGTGGGACAGTCATTGGGGCCTTCTTAACTTTTGCTTTAGCTTTAGCCTTTGCCATTCGAATCTCCAGTAAAGCGGGTCAGCCCCTGTTCAGGGTCCCGCGCAAATGGCGACACAGTGCCGCCCATTCATGTATGGGAGGGGCCGATGTTTCGGTCCGTGATTGACAGTATAGCCTATATTCCAGACAGACGCATCCGCTGATAATTTGGGGGCTTCAGACGGATTAAACCGCGCTTTTCGGAAACCGCTTTGCCAGGAAGAAAGCAAAAACAGCCGCCCCGACAAAGATTACCGCTCCGATAATGAACGGCGATTCCGGCCCGAAGGCACTGAAAGCCGCCGCGCCCCAGGCCGGTCCCAGAATCCGTGCGAAGGACTGCGCGCTCTGCGCATTGCCCAAGGTACCGCCCCGCATCGCCTGGGGGGCAATCTGACTCAACAGGCTCTGCATGGCGGGATTGTGCAATCCCATGCCAATCGCCAGCAAGCCCATGGGAAGCAGGATCATGATCGGCACATCTACGATCAAAATGGCCAGCATCGTTGCCGTCAGTGTTACGGCGGCAAAGACAATCACCTTTGCCTCGCCAAACATCGGCACCACGCGTCGGACCAGCCCGCCCTGCACCAAGACCGTGATCAACCCGGAAAATGCCAGGTAATAGCCGACCTCCCGCGCGCCCAGGCCAAATTGTGCCGCCGCCCAGATGGCAAAGACACCCTCCATTGCGGTGAAGACCAGATGGATAGTGAAATGCAGCACCAGCAGCAGGGAGATATTGTTGTTGCGCAAAACATCTGTCGCAAAACGCACGATCTGCTCTTCTGAGTGCCGGGCAGGTTCCTTCACAAACAGCACAGCGATCAGCAGGCCCAGCGCCGCACAGCCCGCCGCCGCATAGGCAGGCAGGGCATAATTGGGCGACTCTCCTCCTACCGCCCAAGCACCCAGGCCCGGCCCGATGCAAAAGCCAATGCCGAAGGCCGCGCCTAACAATCCCATCCCCTTAGCGCGATCCGCATCGGAGGTAACGTCTGAGACATAGGCAGCCGCCGCCGTGAACCATCCTGCTGCCAGACCGGCCATAATCCGGGTAGCATAGAGTTCAATCACGCCCTGGGCATTGGCGAGCCAGAGATAGGAAACCAAGGTCGCCAGGGCGGAGGCCAACAGAACCGGCTTGCGCCCGATGCGATCCGACAGCCAGCCCCAGATCGGCGCGCTGATCACGGCTGCCATGGAAAAGGCGGAGAATATCAGCGGGGCAGCCCCCTTCTCTCCCCCCAGCGCGGTCACCTGAAACGGCAGAACTGGCACGATGATGCCAAGGCCGATAATGCTGAACACTGTGGCCAGGATAAGCGGCAAGAGGGGTCGGAGACTGGACATCTGATCTCAAAACAATAAGGGCGGGAGGATCGACTGTGGTCTAAAAGTCATACTGGACCCGCCGCAGGAGGAAAAGGCCCTTGGCGCCTCTGCCTAGAAGGATGAACCTGGCTGGGTCAGAAAGTCGCGCTCTTCTGGCGTGCTGGTTCGCCCCAACACCGCATTGCGGTGGGGAAAGCGCCCAAAGCGCGCAATAATGTTGCGATGCTGTTGAGCATACTCACCATAGTTTTCATTGCCCATACTGGCGATCAAGGCGCAGGACCAGTCCTGATCGGCCAGGGACTCGCTGTGTTCAAACGGAAGGTAGAAGAACAATTCGGACAAGGTGGGCAGACCTGGATCTGTATGAAACCCCCGTGCGATGGCGTAACGGGCAACCTCCCGAGCGAACGGGTCCGCGGCAAAGGCCTTGGCCGACTCGCGGTACAAATTGCGCGAGAATTGATCCAGCACGATTACGACCGCCAGCGCGCCCAGCGGCGTTTCCGCCATTGTCCAGGCTTGGTCGGGATAGTCACACAGATTCTGATGCAGCCTGGAAAAGCCATCACGAATGGCCGCATCCAACGCAGCGGATTTGGCAAACCAATCCTCTGGCCCGCATTGAGTACACCAGAAATCCAGAACCTCATTTATCATTGAACACCCATCCCACGCTTGCTTGAACGTCCCCTGCTCAGCTTTTGCTTTTCCAGTATGGCACCCCCTCGCCCAGATTGAAAATTCCAGAGGACCGATGCAATCCACATCTTGCACCGCCTGGGCCGGAGCGCTATAAGCCGTTCCGCTTCATGATGATCCGCGCGCTATCGCCCGATCCCATGTGGCACCCTATCGGAGTGTAGCGCAGCCTGGTAGCGCACCTGCTTCGGGAGCAGGGGGTCGCAGGTTCGAATCCTGCCTCTCCGACCAATAAAATCAGTGAGAATTTCCGGTTAGAGGGCGCCAATCGTGCGCCCTTTAGCTTTTACGGCGTGATAGACTGGTTTCGATGCCGGGTCCGATTGCCTTTCCGACCAGCTCTCTAACAACGGCCGAGAAAATTGTCCTATCCGTGCCCCTCATGATGAAATCATGCGGTTCCACTTAGGCAAAAGCTCAGCTATTTCAATAAAATCCGTCGCTACTTCAGATCAATAGCGGACCGTTCCAGTTTTTTGATTGTCTCAAGACCAGGCAGAATTTCTCCAATCAGAAATTCCATACGCGCCTGCGGACCACCGGGGTTTCTGGAGGGAAACTTAGTTTCCCAGGAGTCCATTTTCATGGTCAAACCGCACAAGACGCCACCGACTGAAGTATGGTGGCTGATAATATATTTCCGCACGGCCTTGAAGTGCTCCGCCGATGCATTGTTCCAAAAGTCAGCGGTTTTTCGATCAAATGTTTCGAAGCGCAGGTTGATCAGCCTGACAATCTCCTTCATATCCGCTTCGACGGATTCGATCATGCGCTCCTTGGACCGATCATTGCGGATCGTCCAGGCCCCCTTCATTTCCTCTAGCCAGGCACTAAAGCGCTCTACCACTGGTGCAATCTTATCCAGACAGTCCCGAAAATAAGCGAGTGAGAGGAAGATATCCCCGTAATCCTCAACAAAGCGAGGGATGTCGAGGACTTTAACATCCAGTTCTCGCGCTAATTTGATCAAGTTTTGGCGTGTGTCTTCCTGGTGTGGGTTTCGCAACATATCAATCAGATCGACGCTATCGTCCATCCCATCCACATCCTGGCCAAATACCTGAGCAATCAGGGGGCGGGTAAAGTCTCGCATCCGGTCTGCCAAGGTCGCTTGTCGATCGATGGAGAGCTTTAGATACTCCTCGTCATTCACCGCAATGCCCAGTGCACGCAGAGAAATCCGGCAGGAATAGACATCGAAGCTGGGCATCGTATCCAAGCCCCGAATTTTCACCATGTCATCCATCAGCGTCTTTTCATCGGTATCGACAAAAAAGTCCGGCAGATCCCGAACATACAGCTGACCACTGACTCCTGCCTTGTCCCGGAACAGTTCAACAGCGGTTTCCAGACGGCTGTTTTTCACCAAACATGCGCGCCGCAATGCCGGTGTCTGAATTGGAATCATGCATAGAGGCAGGATATGCAAGCTATCCTGCTGCTCATTTGTCGGCTTAAGCGACTGATCCACCACTGATGTTCCCTCTGTCTGCGCCCTTCGCCCCATCCAGCGCACGACATCAATTCCCGCGTCTATCTCACATATTCACTGGTTTTTGCAATGCCCCGAACGAAACAAGGTTAATAAAAATACATCAGGTAAGAAGTTTTGCACTAAAATGCTGCTTAGGGCGTACAATATCGTCCTGAGCATCCAGTATGGCCAACTCCCGTGTCCCGGCTTCCTGGGTCGCAGCAAATACGGCATGCACGGCTGCGGCTGTACGGGTTAAAGCCTGATCTGGTCGATGTGTCTCAAGGTAAAATGCCAGGAATAATGCAGAGGTCAAATCCCCAGCACCATTTGGTGCAGGAGTCAGGTCCAATTTTGGTGTTGCAACCAGCCACGCGGCATCCTGAGTTGCGACCAACATTTCAATATATCCCGCAGCCGTATTCTCTCCCTCCAAACTGGTCAACAGAACAAGTTTTGGCCCGAGGGCCAAAAGGGCGCGGCATCCGGCCAAGGCAGAGGCTATATCTGTGACCGCTATACCGGTCAGAAGTGTCATTTCAAAGGCATTGGGTGTTGCAATATCGGCCGCTGGGATCGCCCGTTCCTTCATAAAGCCTGGAATGTTATCGCGCACGTAAATGCCCGGCGCCGCATCCCCCATCACAGGGTCACAACAATATAAGGCCGATGGATTTGCTTGCTTCACCTTCGCGACCGCGCCCAGGACTGCATCCCCTAAATGAGCATCCCCCAAATATCCACTCAGGATCGCCGTGCATCTGGGAAGCACCCGTAAATCCTCTAAACCTGAGACAACATCGCGGATGGTTTGTGCGGGAAATACTGGTCCTTTGGGCGGACCATAACCTGCATGTGCTGCAAACATCACCGTATGAACGGCCCAGACTTCCCGCCCCAAACGCTGCAATGGAAAGGTCGCAGCAGCATTGCCGACATGACCATAAGCCACATGCGATTGAATGGATAAAATGGCCATTGCGAACTCCCCGCCCTTTTGTTTACCGAACCCGGCATGCATTGTGATTGAGGGACAAATGCCAGACATTGCCAAGCAGGAAGGCCGTTCCTATCATTGCGCCGCAAACCTTTACTCTGTTCTAGAGAGTGTTCCTTTCGGTGCCAAGTCAGTCCTATTCCTTTAAAGCCCCTGCCCCAAACAACGTGCAAGGAGCAGTCTATGTCGTTCTATGTTGCATCCTGATCGCAATGACGACGTTAATCGCACGCGCCTTGGGTCCACAAATTGCCGGCGACGCAGCCTTGCACCCCGTTCAGGTTTCCTGGGGACGGTTCTTTTTTGGAGCCTGCACCATTATACCCATCGCGATGATTCGCGGCGTGCGTCTGAACAATACGCCCTGGCTGATGCATCTGGGGCGTATTGCCTTAGGATTGGGGGGCGTCATTGGCATGTTTGCCGCAGCGGGATTGATGGTTCTGACTGATGCGACCGCGATCAGTTTTTTAAGCCCGCTGTTCAGCATGATTTTTGCGATCATCTTCCTCCGGGAAACCATTGGCCCCTGGCGTTGGCTTGCCGCTGGAATTGCCTTCCTTGGTGCAATGGTCCTGACCCGACCGGGATTGGATACGTTTCAGCCCGCCGCCTTAATCGCGCTCTCCGCTGCCTGTTTTCTGGGGGCAGAACTGATTTTCATCAAGAAATTGAGCGGACGGGACTGGCCATTAAAGATTCTGGCAATCAATAATGGTTTGGCAGCATTATTCATTAGCATTGCCGTGATTTACTTCTGGAAAGCGCCGACGCCTATGCAATGGGCCATGCTGGTCGCCTTGGGTGTGATTATGGTATCGGCACAAACACTGTTTCTAAAAGGCATTGCGATGGCAGAAGCCAATGTCGCCGCTCCCTTCTTTTATACAACGCTGATCTTTGCTACCGTTTATGGATGGATCGTCTTCGGAGAAGTGCCCGGCATATACAGTCTTATAGGTGCAGGCTTGATCGTTTGTGGTGCCTTGCTGCTGACCTGGCGGGAGAACCTTGCGCGCAAACGGACCATTACACACTGAGAAAAGAATTTTACCTTTTGAAATTATGGAATATCTTCCATTCAGTGGAAATGCTGATACTGGAGTCTAAACATGCCTGTCAATGCCCGCCCACGTCGATCCGTCCTTTACATGCCTGGGTCAAACCCACGGGCTCTTGAGAAAGGCCGCAGTCTGGCTGCTGATGCCCTGATCCTGGATCTGGAAGATGCTGTCGCGCCCGATGCCAAAGAGGGCGCGCGAAACAATATTGCAACAGCCCTGACAGAAGGTGGATATGGCACGCGTGAAATTCTGGTGCGGGTGAATGCGCTGGATGCGCCCTGGGGGCGGGACGATTTAGTGGGCGTTGCATCGTGTGGCGCGGATGGCATCTTGCTGCCCAAAGTCGAAAGCGCAGATGCGGTTCGCAAGGCAATTAGCATCCTGGATGCAGCAGGCGGGCCGACGGATTTGGCGATTTGGTGTATGATCGAAACCCCGCTGGGCGTTCTGCATGCGGAAGAAATCGCAACCGCCTCACCACGCATGGCAGGCTTTGTAATGGGGACTTCCGATTTAGCAAAAGAGCTGCATTGCCTGCACACGCCCCAACGATTGCCGTTCATGACCAGCCTGAACCATGTCATTCTGGTCGCGCGGGCCTATGGTTTGGCGGCACTGGATGGAGTCTATCTGGACCTGTCAGATGATGTGGGATTTGTAGAGAGCTGCCAGCAGGGGTTGGAATTGGGCTTTGATGGTAAAACACTGATCCACCCAAAGACCATTGCCGCCGCGAATGAAACATTTGGCCCTACGGTTCGTGAGATCGAAAGCAGTCGTGAGATTATCGCCGCCTTTGAACAGGCTCAGGCAGAAGGCAAGGGGGTCGTTGTGCTGGACGGGAAGCTTGTTGAAAATCTGCATGTTGAGAATGCCCGGCGCATTCTGGCGCTGGCTCAGATGATTGAAAAATTGTCGACCGAAACAGGAGAGAGTGCCGCTGCCTGATCCGTCGGTGCCCAGCGACGTACCGACGTATTCCAACACCCGAACACCCGGTGCCACGCCTAAACTTGGTTCAGGAGTATCTTTGATTGCATGCATCGGTATCCCCTAAATCTCACCCCACCACTGGCGGAGAAAAGTCTTCCAATGGAAGGTTTTTTGAAGATTTTGAGCTCGACGAGGTCATCATCCATGCCGCGCCGCGGACGATTACAGAAGGTGACACCACCTTGTACCATGCCCTGACGGGCAACCGTTTCACACTGCAAACGTCCAATCAGTTCGCACGCAATTTGGGATACAACGCGGCACCAATTGACGATATTTTCCTGTTCAATATGGTTTTTGGACTTTCAGTCAGCGATATCTCCCGCAATGCCAAGGCAAATCTGGGCTATGCGGGGTGCAGTTTTCTGGCTCAAGTTTTTGTTGGGGAGACAATATCCGCCCGCTCCACAGTGATTGGACTGCGTGAGACATCTTCGGGGGATAGCGGGATTGTCTATGTCCTGACGGAAGGTTTAAATCATCTCGGCACCCCCATTCTGCGCTTTATCCGGTGGGTACTGATTCCAAAACGCGACCTAAATAGTCCTGTAAAAAAATCCTATGTGCTTGACTTGCCCCCTGACGTATACCCCCTCACCATCCCTGCTCATATTCTAAACCGAAATTGGAATGATCTGAGCGCTGGCTCTCCCCACCGTTGGGAAGATTATGAAGCAGGTGAAAAAATTGATCATATCGACGGGGTGACTGTGGAAGGCGCGGAACATATGACCGCAACCCGCCTGTATCGCAATGCCGCGCGGGTTCATTTTGACGGATTGTGGATGCAGACGAAGCCTGATGGGGAACGATTGGTTTATGGTGGCCATGTGATTGCACTGGCTAGGGCGCTATCCTATAACGGCCTTGCAAACGCCTGTATCATTTCTGCCATTAATGCTGGGCGCCATTCAGCCCCGGTTTTCGCCGGTGACACTCTTTATGCCTGGACCGAAGTGAAGGAATGCATCGCGTTACAGAACCGATCGGACATAGGCGCGTTGCGTTTGATTACCTCGACCAGCAAGGACCACCCCTGTGCGAGTTTTCCTACGTCTGGGAAGAGCCTTGTCTTAACTTTAGATTATACCGTGATCCTGCCAAGACGGTGATTTTGGAGTCTCTAATGAAGCGAACGGCATGTTCTCTCTTGATCATCATGCTGCTCAATCTGGTGCCGATGATGCAAGCTGGTGCAGAGATGCAACTGCCGAAACCCTTTGGTAAAATTATCCTGACAATCGACGGCAATATTACGGTCAAAAACCTTGGTGAAACTGCCGTTTTCGACAGAAAGATGTTGGAAGAATTGGATACGATTACGATTCGAACCAGCACACCTTGGGATATCGGCTTGTCGGAATTCACCGGATGCAGAATGTCCAAAATAATAGAAGCAACCGGTACGGATGCTACGATCGCTTTGATAAGCGCCCTGGACGGATATCAGGTAGAACTGCCGATAAGTGATGTTACCAATTATGATCCGATCTTGGCTTGGGCGCGCGATGGCACAATAATGTCTGTGCGAGAGAAGGGACCCCTGTGGTTGATCTATCCATTTGATTCTTTTTCCAATCTTAAAGGCATCGCTTTTTCTGCGAAATCTGTCTGGCAAATCGAACGGATTTCTTTTCAATGAGTCAAACTCCCCCCGGGCGGATCGTATCTACAAAGACATTTATCATCGCAGTAGCCATCGGATTTTTTTTCTTAAGCGGCTTGTTCATTGTTCTTATTTCGCAGCGCATTTTTCTCACACAAAGCAATTATGAAAGCGCACCAATTGCGGCCTACCAATTACGTACTCATTACACAAAAGCCAGACTAGCCCTGACTGAACTGGCAAATTCAACAGCGCATGCAGATATCGATAATACAGTTTTGGTCTTTGATATTCTGTATGAACGTTTGAACAGCTTGCCAGAACGCCCGCCCTATCTGGGACATGTAGATGGTGAGTTCGCAGAAAAACTGAGCTTGCTTCAGGACGCCCTTAAGGGCGCGGATCTATTCATTGAAAAACTTCGAAGCGCCGAACCAAAAGATGCCCCAGCTCTAGCTGCCGCAGCATTGGAATCTCTTGATGGGTATGACGCAACTTTTGCTTCCTTTGCATCGCGTATCAACCAAGACATGGCTGACCAGCGTCAGGAGTCCCAGAACCGAATTTTATTCGGTCTGCGTCTCCTGGTTTTGCTGGTGCTTATAGTGCTGGTAGCATCGGGCCTGATTGTATGGATGCATATGCGCCAATTGGACAATTTGGCAGAAGCCAATGCTAATCTATTGGATACATCCAAGAAACTGTTACAGGCCCGCGTGGCCGCAGAGCAGGCCAATCAGGCAAAATCAAACTTTCTGGCTGGAATGAGCCATGAATTACGCACACCCTTAAATGCAATTATCGGCTTTTCGGACATGATACGCCTGAACTATGCGGGCATGGTTAGTGATCGCGCCAAAAGTTATGCCGAAGATATTTACATGAGCGGCACGCATCTGCTCTCACTGGTCAACTCCATCCTAGACACATCCCGCATCGAACAAGGCGAAGTTGACCTGAATGAGAGTGAGTTTTTAGTTGGTCCTATTCTGGATGAAGTCAGCGACATGATGTCGGTTGGCCTGCCGCAGAAACGCCTGACACTTTTGCGGCCAGACAAAGATGATCCCTTGCGACAAGTCGTTCTGTTCGCAGATCGCAATGCCATAAAGCAAATGATGATCAACCTTGTCACCAATGCCATAAAATTCACGCAACAAGGTGGCTACATTGAACTGCAATTGGGTGAGTCGGAAACCGGTGCGTTCCAAATTGTCGTTCGCGATAACGGCATCGGAATTCCAAAAGAAGACCTACCCCGTATCCAGAATGCCTTTGAACGGGGCAGCAATCACAGCAGTTTGGGAAGAGTCGGCGGTGTCATTGATGGTGTGGGATTGGGCCTGTCGATTACCAAAGCCCTGATGGATCGCCACGGTGGCGATATTCTAATTGAAAGCACCGTTGGGGAAGGAACAGTGGCCTCCTTGTGTTTCCCAGCCTGGCGTCGCCATAATAACGAGACGGCGCATTCCGAACAGTAACATGATATCAATTCACCATCATTCCTGCTCTAAAAATACCCGAACGGACGGCAGGGATTGTTCTGGTGCCTCCTCCTGTGGGACATGTCCCAACCCATCCAGTCGGAGCAAACTGCTGTTCGGCAAAACCCGCTGATAATCCGCCGCGTTGGAAATGGGGATCATCGCATCCTGAACGCCCCAAACCAACAGCACCGGCACCTCAATTTTAGCCAGCAGGGGATTTGGGTCGACCAACACGGTCTGCTCCATACGATGAATTAAGGCTTCACGAGATCCCGGTGCCAGCATCAAGTCATAATAGCGCTGAATGGTGTCGGGGGTTAATCGATCAGGATCGCCATAAGCAGGAACAAGGCTCTGTTTCAGCAGGAATTTTGGCAGGAAATAACGCATTAGATTGATTGTGGCAGGCACATCTGGGGCTTTACCATACTCAAATCCTTGACTGGCATATCCATCCGGCGAGACAAGAACCAACTTTGTTACGCGCTCAGGATGCGCCGCCGCCATGCGCCATGCCAAGCGCCCACCGATAGAATTTCCCACCAAGGCGGCCTTATCGACCCCCAATTGATCCATCAAGGCACCCAAAAGATCCAATGTCCGGGAATCTGAATAATCACCTGTTGGATCGGGCATCGACAATCCAGACCCCGGCAGATCGAAGCGAATGACTCGAAAGCGATCCTCCAAGCCGCGAGCCCACCCCTCCCACGTTTGCAGGCTGGATCCAAATCCATGCATCAGTATCACAACAGGTCCGTCACGCGGCCCCGTATCCCGGACATGCAACGAGACACCCGATACCTCCCTGATATCAGAAGGCTGTTCTAAATACTGAGCTTCCAAGTCTGGGCGCGGTTTATCTGATGTCCACAACCAAGCAAATAGGGCAAGGAGGACAAATGCCAAACATAAACCAATTAAGAGTAAGAGTTTCATATAACCACGCATATCATTTCGCCAAAACTAGCAATAGCCATGCCCCCGGACGGTACAAAAGCATCATTACACGAACAGATAGATGACCCAGTTGTTTTGCCCATATAACACAAACTATATCTAATAAATTATTCTACCAATAGTGTAATAGAATTATCTATAACCTTGTTACCGATAATAATGCTGTCTATTCTTCACTATTTTTGTGGATTTGTGCTAATTTTACATTCAATTCATTGCGATGATCACATTTTCGTGAAACTGTAATAAAAAATATGGATTACCCGGGGGGGATTTCCTGATGTCGACTGAAACAGTCCAAATTGGACCATTATCGGTTCCAATTTGGCCAAAGGGCGTACGTATCCATAATATGGATCCGATGGTCTATTTCGTTGTCTTTCCAGATAACGACCTGATCCGATCCGTCGCTGGACCAAAACTGTTGGCTGGGGAAGAGGCCTTTCGCAAAGCAGAAGGGGATCGTTGGGTTGGAGCCGGTGGCGCAAAGGTGCGCGATATCGGGTCATGGCCTTGTCCCGCAATGATGCTGCTGCACGAGCGGGCTAAGCTGGCCTTCAAGATGGTAACACGATCCAAGACCGCCGAGATTGATGATTGTTGGGCCAGCGTGTACCGCAAGGGTGAATTCATTGGTCCCCACGCACATCGCCGAACAGAAATGAGCCTTGTGTATCATCTAGAACCGCCAGATCCCAAAGATCGCGCTGAGTTCAATGGTGCGTTGGGAATTACAGACCCGCGCGTGGCGAAATGCTGCCCGACATCACCCGGATGCGTCACATCACAAATTTATCCGCCGTTGGATCCAGGAACATTGGTTATGTTCCCCAGCTTTGTCGTACACTATGTTACGCCTTATCTGGGAGACGCACACCGTATCAGCATTGCTTGGAATATTGCCCGTGAGAAATTAGAGGGTAACGTCGCGGACCAGCCGTTACTTTAATCCTATAGTGTCTTGGCCAATTCATTTGCCAGGGCACGCATTTCCTTCGCGGCAACCGATGAAGTCTTTGTTTCCAGCGCGGTCCGTCCAGTGACCATTGCATCCGCAAAGGCGACCCGATTGCCAATTGTCGACTTGGCAACATTAACCTTATACCCACCCAGTTTGGTGATCATCTGGGCTGTCAGATTGGCACGCGGTGGGACCCTATTCAGCACCAGCAGCACCGCCGATTTTTCCTTTTCCGCCATCTCCAATGTGGGCAATGTCGCCCATACATCCAATGGACTGGGTTGTACCGGAACCACGACCAAATCGGCGGCCCGAACCGCAACACGGGCATCGGTTTCCGCATGGGGCGGACTATCAATCACCACATAATCATGGGTTTTTGCCAGCTTTTCGACAACACTTGCGGCGCGCCAGCCAGTTGCAGATTCAAATGTAATCCCGGTTTCCCCCTCACCCAAAGTGGCTTCACGCTGGGCATACCAGGCCGCCAGACTTTGTTGTGGATCGATATCGACCAAGGCAACGGATTTTTTCTTTAAAACCCAAGCCAGGGCCAAATGGGCGGCCAGTGTCGACTTACCGGCGCCACCCTTTTGCTGGGCGATGGTCAGAATCTTTCCAGTCATGGCACGACTCTCCTCAACTCAGGGCGAAACCTATCCAATAAAATCGCACGCTAGCCAGATACCCGCAATGCTATTTCGCTCCTGCAAAATAATCGCGACGGAAACACCGATGGCCCACGTCCTTGAAGCATAACAGTGGGAAACTCCCCTGAAACCTGACACACAGAAAAGGACCTCATTCATGGCACTTTCCAATAAAAAACTCAGCCTTCTTGTTGCATCCGGCTTAATTGGCGTTGCCCTGGGCGGCACGGCAGTTCTGGCTAATGGCAGCATGGGTCCCCGATTCATGGGATGGCATGACGGCCCACACAAAATGCCGGGCGAACGCATGGAACAAATGATCACCGAAATGGACACAAATAACGACGGATCGATTACCAAAGCTGAAGCACAGGCTTTCCGCGATGCGAAGTTTGCCGCGGCCGATGCGAATGGCGATGGCGCAATCACCCCCAAAGAGATGGGGGATGCGGTTCAGGTGATGCGGTTCAATCATTTGGATAAAAACGGTGATGGCGCAATCACTCAGGAAGAATTCCTGACGGCTAACAAAGGCATTGGGCGTGGCTTCAAACATTTTTCACGCATGGATCAAGATGGGAGTGGCCGCATCGAAGCCCCTGAAATGGCTGAGATGACAGACCATATGTTCGACCGCATGGATCGCAACAACGACGGCACAATAAGCGCCGAAGAGTTGCAGCCAATGCACAAATAACATAACGACTAAGCAGTGACATGAGACGAGTTGGGCGATGCAATCCAGCGGTTCAGCTTTCCGAAGCCACCGAAAACTGCGTCGCCCCCGTCTTCCTTCAGCAACCCGCAACAAAACCGTCAGTGCTAGGATACGGTATGACAGCCCCGCAACCGGGTGCGAATCAAAACCAACCCGCCTCTCCCCATGAAGCTGGAGACGGCGATCTGCTATCGGCTGCGGCACGGGGCGATGGAACTGCCTTTCGGCTGTTGTTGGACCGTTACATGACCAAAGTATTTGCCAATTGTTACCGCGTTCTGGGGGAATCCAGCGAGGCCGAAGATGCCACGCAAGAGAGTTTCTCCCGACTTTGGAAGGTGCTGAGCACAAATGCCAGCGCTCAGGCCCCGGATCGCGATGCCGGTGGTTGGCTGATGCGCACATCGCGCAATCTATGTATCGACAAGTTGCGGCGACGCAAACGATGGGTCAGTGGTGATGGCATCATGGATGGACACGCTGACGAAAAACCAAATGCGGAAGCGATGCACCAGTCTCAAGATGTCAGTATACGGGTTCAAAAGGCCCTTGCCGGATTACCAGACAGACAGCGCGCCGCCCTCGCCCTGGTGCATTTTGAGGGTGTGTCGCAGGGAGAGGCCGCAGAAACAATGGGAATCTCCGTCGACGCATTAGAATCACTCCTTGCGCGAGGACGACGCAGTTTGCGCAGTCAGTTATTGGATGAGAAGCAGGATTTGTTATCATGATGGGAAAGAAAGGTCCGGAAATGTCCTCTGAAATAACAGAAGACCGGCTGCTTGCGTTGATCGCTGCCTATGGGGCCGATCCGCTGCAGTGGCCAGCATCGGAACGCATCGCGGCCCAGCAATTGGCCGCTACAGGCACACCGGCGATCCGACAGGCATTGGCAGAGGCGCATGCCCTTGATCAAATACTGGCAACGGCTGCAATCCCCTCCCTGTCAGAATCAGCAATCACCGCGCTTAAAGCAGATGCCAAGCCGGGTATCGTGATCCGGATGCGTGCGCTGTTTGATTGGTGGGGACCGATCTGGCAACCAACCAGCGCATTGGCAGCAGCCTTGTTACTGGGCGTCATGCTGGGCCTTGCCAATCCCGACACATCAGCAGCCCTGGCCGATATGACCGGGCAAGCCGCGGCCACAGATACAACAGAGGCGGCATCCCCTTTTGATGCATTCTTGCTAGGATCGGAGGATTCCCTATGAGTGCCCCTGTTTCCAAAACCAAACGCTGGCTTTTGATCGGCTCCCTGGCGCTGAACCTGTTCCTGATTGGCTTTATGGCGATTGGATTTGCCAGGCATCACAAGGATCATGACCGCCCGCCTCGTCCCTTCATCGAAATGATGCGCTTTATGCAGGGATCAAATGATGACCGCCCGGGAAATCATTTTCTTGATCACATGCCAGACCAGGATCGCGACGTCTTGCTGTCATTAAAGGCGAAGCATGGACCCGCTTTGGCGCAAGCCGAGGGCGAGGCACGTGCAACGCGCATGCAATTACGCCGCCTGATGCAGGACGGCATTCGCGACCCAGAAATACTCAGTGCCGCGCTTCTTAAAGCCCGAAATGCCCAAGAGCAGTTTTTTGATGAGACCAATGCCCTGTTGCTGGATATCGCCCAGAGCTTATCCGATGATGGATATAAAATGCTGGCGGAGAAACGACTGCCTCGTCCCGATTGATCGAAACGAGGCAGCGTTGAATTCTCTGAAATGGCTTAAGCTAACGCGCTCTTTACGATGGGAGAGGCCTTCGCAAAGTCCATTTGACCGGCATAGCGATCCCGCAATTCGCCCATAACAGCGCCCATCTGCTTCAGGCCAGAAGCATCCATCTCTTTGATCAACGACAGAACGGCCTCTTCAATTTCTTCATCTGTCATCTGTTTCGGCAAATAACGTTGTATGACATCAATTTCTTGTTGTTCACGCTCCGCCAATTCCAGACGACCACCTTGCTCGTACATGGCAATCGACTCGCGACGCTGCTTTACCATGCTTTGCAACATCTGCAGCACTTCGTCATCGCTAATGCCTGTCGAATTTCCTTTGGATCGGGCGGCAATATCCCGGTCCTTCAACGCCGCCAAAATAAGACGCAGAGTAGACACGGCGCGCTCGTCTTTGGCGCGCATGGATTCCTTGAGCGCTTGAGTTAAAGCATCGCGCATTGGGTCTCTCCCATCCCAGTTTCATGACATTACAAGAACAGTCTTGCTGTAAGAGGCGGACATTAACCGATCACCTCGCCGCCCGCAACACAGACGAAAAACACTAAGTCATTGAAAAGTAAGAATTTTACAAAACAAATCTGGGTTGACCTTTTCGCGTGGGTCGCGTATCCATCCGCTGGTCTTCAGCAGGGTTCCTGCCGAAGCCCAGTCTTTGAAACCGTCAGGTTCGACCTAACCCTCTGACAGACTGGAAAATTCAAGCCATGTCCACTGACAGCGCGACCCTCGCCAACACCACGCCAACCTTTTCTCCGCAGCCCGAAGGGGCAACAGCCGCTCTGGTCCTTGCAGATGGAACTGTGCTGTGGGGGCGCGGGGCCGGGGCGGAAGTCACGCGCGTCGGGGAAGTTTGTTTCAACACGGCGATGACGGGGTATCAGGAAATCCTGACGGATCCTTCTTATGCTGGACAAATGGTGACTTTCACTTTCCCTCATATCGGCAATGTCGGGGCCAATCTGGAAGATCTGGAAACAACCACACCGTCTGCTTGTGGCTGTATCCTGCGCGCCGATATCACGGAGCCATCGAACTATCGGGCGGTCAGTCATTTGGATGGCTGGTTGAAGGCCCAAGGGCTGCCTGCCCTGACCGGAGTTGATACGCGCCAGTTGAGCCGTCGCATCCGCAATGCCGGTGCACCCAATGCCGTCCTGTCCCATCGCGCCGACGGTCAGTTCGATCTGCAGGCGCTATGGGAACAAGCCCGCGATTGGCCGGGATTAGAAGGCATGGATCTGGCCAAGGATGTGTCCTGCACGCAGGCCTATGAATGGTCACAATCAGACTGGAGCCTAAAAAACGGCTACGGAACATTGGACGAGGCAATCTACAAGGTTGTTGCGATTGATTTCGGTATCAAACGCAACATTCTGCGCAGACTGGCGACCCTAGGCTGTCAGGTCACGGTCCTGCCCGCAACCGCAACCGCCGAGGAAGTCCTGGCCCATAATCCTGATGGCATTTTCCTGTCAAATGGTCCGGGCGACCCTGCTGCGACAGGGACTTATGCTGTTCCGATGATCCAGGGCATTCTGAAAACAGACATACCGGTATTCGGGATTTGTCTGGGCCATCAAATGCTGGCTCTGGCGCTGGGTGCGAAAACCGCCAAGATGCATCTGGGCCATCATGGGGCCAATCATCCGATCAAAGACCTGACCACGAATAAGGTAGAAATCACCAGCCAGAATCATGGCTTTGTCGTGGATAAGGACTCACTGCCAGACGGCGTCGTTGGGACCCACTATTCCCTATTCGACGGATCTCTAGCAGGGTTGCAAGTCACTGGGCGCCCCGTGTTTTCGGTTCAGTATCACCCTGAAGCATCGCCAGGTCCGCAAGACAGCCATTACCTGTTCAATCGTTTCGTCGATTTAATGGCTGCCCGTACTTAGGTCTTTAAAGCCCTAACGTTAAAGGCTGGCGTTAAACCCGGCGATCACTCGAGCGATGCCGACATCGTCGATATCGCGGTGAACGACCAACCGCATAGCCTTGCCGCCACCACTGACGATAATGCCCTGCGCCTTCAAGGCCGCCACAATGGCCTTCGAGTCCCCGTCCTTAAATTGCAGCAATACCATATTGGTTTGCAGCGGGGACAGGTCGACCGTAAGAGCCGGATTCTCGCTTAATGCCTGTCGCAACCGTGCAGCGCGATGATGATCTTCCTCCAGACGAGGGGCATGATGTTCCAATGCATACAGCCCCGCTGCGGCCAGAATACCCACCTGACGCATACCGCCCCCCAGCATCTTGCGATACCGCCGGGCTTTTTGAATCAAAGCCTTGGAGCCACACAAGACGGATCCCGCCGGTGTGCCGAGACCTTTTGACAGGCATACAGAGACAGAGTCCGCACACCGCGCCAAGGTTTTGGGATCGATCTCCAGAGCAATCGCAGCGTTAAAAGCTCGCGCGCCGTCCAAATGAACAGATAAACCATGATCCCGCGCAACGGCGGCGGCGGCTTCCTGCCGTGCAAGAGGAACTGCCTTGCCGCTGACCGTATTTTCCAACGACAACAGCCGCGTAATTGGTACATGAGGATCATCAGCTTTCACCGCCTTGGCAACGGTTTCTGGATCAAGACCGTTATCGGCGGAGACATCCAAGGGCTCCAATCCAATCCCCCCCAGAACAGAAGCCCCTTTCGCTTCATAGGAATAGACGTGATAGGGACGCCCAACCAGGACCTCTTCCCCTCGCCCGCAATGAGACAACAGGGCACAGAAATTACTCTGGGTTCCCGTGGGCAGAAAAATGCCTGCCTCTTTTCCAAAGGTTTCTGCGACACGCTGCTCTAAGATAATAACGGTTGGATCGTCGCCATAGACATCGTCGCCAACCTCTGCCCCAGCCATCGCGGCCAGCATGCCAGGCGTTGGGCGTGTCACAGTATCACTGCGCAGATCGACAAAATCCGTGTGATTGTGACCCAGGGTCGCCCCAGCGGCACCGGCATAAACATTGGTCATTCCGATAACTCCCTGACAAAGGATCTAGTCTTCAAGACCCATAAGATTAAAGATCGTCTTGATGCCCCATTTTGAAATACCATGATGCGCGTGGCTTTCATCAATGCGCACCTGAAACCTTCCGCCAAGCCCCAATTGCTTTATTCGCTCAGAAAGCGCCGGTTCATACAGCAGCCCTTTGACATTACGAAAGCAACACCGATCATAGCGGTTGAACAGATGCGTTTGCACACGTCCCTCGCCCGATGCGCCAAGAATATAGAGGTCCATCAAACTCATGGCCTCCCGCAAGGGCGGATAATCAGCGACACCAATGGGGGCATCCTGACCCTCACGCAGATAGTAAGGCAGAGTTCCCGCAACGGCGATGGCAGATTTAATTCTGGGTTCCAAGGCTGCGGTCAAAACTATTGTACCAGATCCTGCCGAAAACCCGACCACAGTCACGTCATTAATCCCACGCTGCTCCATCAGATCCAGGGCGACGCGGACTGGTTCCACATGCATGGCCAGAGGGTTTTTTATCGCCATCATTTCAAATTGCAGGCTAGCGATACAGCTGGGGTCCGTGGAAAAATCACAAGGCACCTCTCTCGGATTTTCTCCATAGCCCAGTTGATCCATTGCAATCACAGTCAAATGCTTTTCAAGCGCTGCTTCGATCAGTTCCGGATGCTCAGGGAAGCTGCCAGCAAAACCATGATGATAGATCAGCCCTCGTCCTGACAAAGGCTCTTCTGGTATGATCAGATAAATATAGGATGATTGGCCCGGGCGGACCTCAAGCCCGTAACGATGCGCTTCGGCTGCGCCAGAGAACTGCCGCACAGCAGCCAGGGTTTCGCTGTCCTGGTCTGCAAGAAGGGGGACTTCCGCCTGACGCTGACCATCGGCACCATAGACCAATTGTGACAATGTCGCCCGATGCGCTTTAAAGTCTTCTGGCGTTTCAATCGTCAGGAATGTCCGTGGATCCTGGACTACCAGATTTGGCCGGACTTCTTCATAGACATATTTATCTTTAGCTTTCAGGCGCTTGTACAATGCAAACGCAGCATCATTCTCTCGCACGAAAATAACCAGCGAGGCCAACACAATCACTAAGGCGACAAGCGCCAAAATCCATCTTTTTTTCGCCACAGAATCCGCCAATTGCAATGTTCATATCCGCATGCTAAACGCTGCAAGTCATACTACTAAAAGACTTTTTCGTACAAACCAAGCGTTTAGAAACCGCAGCCAGGAATCCATCTGGCCGGTCATTGAGGGCGTGAACATAACCATCACAATCAAT
>JARGPE010000028.1:0-18090 GCA_029212835.1 Alphaproteobacteria bacterium
CTGGCGACAAGAAGCTGGCCCCCATTGTGGATCATGCCGATGTGCGGCGCATGCTGATGACAATGCGCAGCCATGCAGAGGCAATGCGCGGCCTAGTGTTGGAAACCATGCTGGCCCTGGACCAACAGAAACGCCATAATGACGAATCCTGGCGCCTGTGGTCCGAACGCCGCGTTGGTCTGTTAACGCCTGTGATTAAGGGTTGGTTCACCGATATGGCGGTAGAACTATCCTCCATGGGTGTTCAGATTCACGGCGGCATGGGTTTCATTGAAGAAACCGGTGCCGCGCAGCATTTCCGCGACAGTCGTATCCTGCCAATTTATGAAGGAACGAATGGCATTCAGGCAATGGACCTCGTGGGTCGTAAATTGCTGCGTGACGAGGGCAAGGCCGCACAGGAATATCTGGACGAGGTTCATATCCTGATCACGGCTCTAAATGATGTGGAGGGTGAGGATATGGCATCCATCCGCAAACGCTTTGCGATTGCTGTCGACACGCTGGAGGATGCCACGGAATGGTTGCTGGAAACCGCTAAGGACAATCCGGATGCAATTGGAGGCAGTGCCGCCTATTACCTGCGTGCCTTTGGCATCACCGCAGGCGGTGCCGTCCTGGCCCGTGCGGCCCGCAAGGCCCTGGAAATGCTGGCCGATGACACAACAGCGGATACAGAATTCCTGAAGGCAAAGATCGCCACGGCACGGTTCTATGCGGAAAACATTCTGCCGCAAGTGCCTGGATTGTTCATCGCCATGGAGAATGGCTGGCAAACGCTGCGCAGCATTCCAGACGATGCACTGTAGGATCAGCCGTTAAACACAATCTGGCCCAGGCCAGAAATATCATAGCCACTGAGGCGTTCCGCCTGTTGCGTAAATTCCGGGCTGCGGGTGACCGCTAGCAGCGCCTGAAACGGAGCCTCAAAATAATCGCGCCTGTCGATGGCCAGATCATAGCGTTCCGTGACCAGTGGAACGAAATCCAGATCAAACCGTTTGGCTACCGCCGCAATGCCAAAAGCTGTATCGACCTCTCCATCGGCAATGGCGGTCGCGGCCTCCATCTCGCTGCGTGCGACAGTTTTATCCATCAGCACTGATCCAGGTTTAAGATCAGCCCGCATGATCAGAGTTTCCAACAAAACACGGCTACCCGCCTCAGGTTGGCGCGGTCGCACTATCGCCTGCAGGCGCACTAAATCCTGCAGCGACTGTATATTTTTTGGATTCCCCTTTGGCAGGATCAAGCCCTGACTGCGCCGTGCCCATTCTATCAGGACGACACGGGCCGCAGCGCCCCCGGCCTCTCCCCCCGCGCCAAACAGATGTCGATTCGCCGTTGCCCCCAATGGTTCCGCCGCATTGGTATCCGGCACATGCAAACCGCAGAACAGGGCCTCTCCATCCAGAAAAAGGCGAAGGCCGTTCAGACTGCCATCGAATAACGTCGCCAATCCAGAATCCGCCTGACGCAGAGCCCATTCCAATAACGGGTCATGACTGCCTGCCACAATCGGCGGTCGACGCTCCGTGCGCTCCAAACCTCCACCCTCGGTTTCTGACGCGATCCATAAATCAATCAACGGCTTAGGGAATAGTAATTTGCCTGTAACCCGTGTACAGGGAATCTTGTTAGACGCGACAAGATCATAAATCTTGCGCTCTTTGATGCGCAAATAGGTGGCGATTTCGCTGGTGGTCATCAAATGCTGCTTGGACATCTGGAAACGTCGGCTCCGATACCGTAAAGGTACTTTAGTAGGAATAATTCCTGATCAGTCTTAACGCCCGATCCGCTGACCGCAAGACTTCGTTTCATGAAAGATTAAACTCTGTGAGCTCACAAGACCTCAATCTGCCTCCCCTTTTTACCGCGATGGGTTTCGCTGCGGACGCGAACCTGCCAGGTGAGGCGCTGTATCGTGCAACCCGCCGCCGGATGGATCCGGGCACTGTATGTTATTCAGAACGGCTCGACCAATTAGATGCCATTATCATGCTGGCCCCGGAAACGGAACTGGCCCATGCCGTGCAGGTAATCTATCCCCTGATGCTGGCAGCGAATGATGCTCTGGGGGCAACCTTGCCACCGGGTGTTGCCGTACATCTGGGCTGGCCAGACCGCTTGTTTGTCAATGGGGCATTGGCCGGGGGACTAGCGCTGTTTACACAGCATGAAGACCTATCCACAGTACCCGATTGGATTCTGGCGCGCATTTCGATTGATATCATGGGTAATCCGCAAAACCCGTTTCCCGGCGAAACGTTGGATCGCACCTCCCTGTATGAGGAAGGGGCTGGGGAAGCCTCCGCCCCCGTACTGCTGGAGAGTTTCTGCCGCTATTTCCTGAATTGGTTGGACCGATGGCAGCGCGATGGTTTGGTTTCTATCAAAGATCTATGGCTTGAGCGCGCTGCCGGGCGTGAAAAAGAAGTCAACTTTCCAAATGATGGCACCTTGGTGCGTGGCCTTGTCACTGACCTGACCGATACGGGCGATCTGATCGTCAAACGTGACGGAGAAACCCAAACCTTGATGCTCAATGGCCTGCTTGCCGGTCCGAGTTGGGAGATATAATCCGCATGGCATCACGTCCCGATTTCTGGATTTCGTCTGGCTATGGCCTGACCCCGCCCAATGCCCAAGGCAGCCTGCCGGTCACCGATGCCCTGATCTGTGCCTATCTGACCCGGCCAGAATTAGCACCGGTAGCAGAATCCTGTGCGGTGGAGCGCGCCGTTCATGCTGACTTGATGGACGACCCACGCCAGAAAATCGATACCGCCCGGCTGGATGCCTTCGAAGATCAGGACGCACGCTCTAATTTTGAGGTTTTCCTGAATTTTCGTGATCTGCTGGTCCAGGCGGGAACGCTGGAGGCGGCGTATCGCAAGCTGGTTCAGGGGCCGACCTTCCCGGTCCCTGCCCTGTTTATGGATCAACTGGCCCATGCCGTGATGCGCCATATCCTGAATGCGGAACAAAACCCACTGCAGGCCCGCGCTGCGGAGCTGTTCTTTCGCAGCCAGAAGGTAACCATTCAGGATGGCCAGATCATGCTGGCCGATGAAGAAACCGTGGACCGCTATGCCACGACTGGCGGGTTTGGCGATTTAGGCCGCCTGTTGGTTGAAAGCAAAACTGCCTTGCCCCAGGTTGATCTGGATGTCCTGACGGAAGAAACGGCGGGCAGCTATTGGGCGCGGTCCGACCGGTTTGATACAGTGCTGAACCTGACCTTCGCCCAGCCGGGTCTGGATGCCTTCTGCCGGGTGGCGGAAAAATGGATCGCCTATTTCCTGGATGTGGAATGCCGCATCCACCCGGTCCAATCCATCCGCGATGAGAAATGGGTCTGGCATACCGGCCTGGATACAGAATCCTCAGCCCTATTGAACGATCTGTATCATGGGGAGGAACCAGAAGAAGCACGGCTGGCCCGCCTGTTGTCCCTGTTCCGGCTGGAAATCAAAAACCAGGATGCGGTTCTGGAGCGTGTGCGCGGTCGTCCGATCTATCTGGGCCTTGCAATGGATGAAAAGAATACACTGCGCATGAAGCCCCAAAACCTATTGGTAAACCTGCCACTGAATGAAGTTGGCTGAAACAGGAGTTCTATTCATGAATGAAGAAGCCTTTAACATGTCTGTGCGCAAGTTTCTTAAAACCGTGGGAGTGACCTCCCAGCGGGAGATTGAAGCCGCCGTGCGTGCTGCCTCAGAAAAAGGAACGCTGTCTTCTCCGCTAAAGGCAAAAATGGTGCTGACGGTTGAGGGTGTGGACCTTAATATCGAAATCAAGGGATCAATCGACGTCGCTTAACCCACAGAATAGGGGTCGCACCATGCTCGGTCGTGTCATTGCAGTTCTAGTCATGATCGCCAGCGCCGGCATCATTGCCTGGCACCACCGCACCGACTTGATGCCAGCCCCCGCCGTCCCGATCGACCCAGCAGAGGCCGCCTATCAGGCCTGTATCACTGAACGCGGCGCCGGGATTGATAAGATGCGGACAGAGGGCACGATCAATGATGATCAGGCCACCTTGTTCAAATCCCGCGCTGATGCCCTGTGTCGCAGTCAGGCTGGGTCCTGAATTCCATTTGCAGTCGTCATATAGGATGTCGCAGCTATTAATAATCATGACAGGCGCTATATTTAAACTCCGGCCTGAATCATAAAGAAGAAGATACGTGTTCGACGGCATCAACATCGCCATTCTTATTGGCTCTGGACTGGTTGCGATTAGTGCGCTGACCAGTCTGGCGTCACAACGCATTGGCGCGCCGTTACTGTTGGTTTTTCTAGGGATTGGCCTGTTGGCAGGCGAAGATGGCCTGTTGGGCATCGATTTCGACAGCGGGGCGACGGCCTATTTCATCGGCTCCCTAGCGCTGGCGATCATCCTGTTCGACAGTGGTTTTGAAACGCCGCTGAAAAGCTATCGCACAGGGGGGGCCCCTGCCCTGGTACTGGCGACACTGGGCGTTATCCTGACAACCGGCCTTGTCGGTGTGGCGGCCTATTTCCTGCTGGACCTGGATTGGCAGGAGGGGATGCTGATCGGCGCCATTGTCGCCTCTACCGATGCCGCAGCCGTTTTCTTCCTGCTGCGCACCGGACGGATTAATCTGCGCAACCGCGTCCGGACCACCCTGGAAATCGAATCCGGAGCGAATGATCCCATGGCAATCTTTCTGGTCGCCAGTCTGGTCAGCCTGATTGCCGCCAGCGAGGGATTATCCCCAGAAACCTTAGGCTGGGAATTGCTGGAAAGATTTTCTGAACAGATTGGCATTGGCTTGATTGCCGGGCTGGTGGGCGGATTCGCCATCGCGTGGATGCTGAACTGGATGCGCAGTCTTGAGGCTGGACTGTATCCGATCCTGGCGCTGGCGGCTGCCCTGATGCTGTTTGCCGGGACCAGTCTGATTGGTGGCAGTGGCTTTTTGGCGGCATATCTGGCGGGCGTTGTCGCCCGCGCCCGAGGCGTTCGCTATGCGGCGCGGCTGCGGCGGTTCCAGGTTGGCATGACCTGGCTGGCCCAGATTGGCATGTTCCTGACCTTGGGTCTGCTGGCGACACCGTCACAATTCGCCGCCGTCGCCCTGCCCGCGATCTTGCTGGCCTTGTTTCTGATATTCGTTGCACGCCCTGTTGCAACCTTTCTATGCCTCAAGCCGTTCCGGTTTTCCAACCGTGAAATCGGCTTTGTCGGTTGGGTTGGTCTGCGCGGCGCGGTCTCTATCCTGCTGGCGGTGATGCCTACTTTGGGCGGCGTTCCCAATGGGGACCTGTATTTCAACATCGTCTTTATCATGGTTCTGTCTTCCCTGCTGATCCAGGGCTGGACGATCCCGTTTACAGCACGGAAACTAAGGGTGCTGGCCCCGGACGAACCTGGCATTGTTGAACGTGTGGAACTGGAGCTGCCCGGCAATGCGACGATGGAACTGATTTCCTATCGCATTCACCCAGACAGCACCGTTGCCAAGGGCGACCGCGTGCCGCGTTGGGCACGGCCAGTGTTGATCCTTCGCGATGGTCAGGCCCTGACCGTCCACAAGGCCGGACCGATCAAGGCGAATGACCATGTCTATCTGTTTGCATCACCGCGCCTGATATCCCTGCTGGATAACATCTACGCGGCCCCAGCCGGGGTCAATGATGCTGCCATTCTAGGGGACTTTACCCTATCTGCGGAGGCGACCTTAACGGAGGTATCGGATCAATATGGTGCCACGGTGCCCACCAATCAGGCACAGCTTTCGCTCGCAGAGTTTATGACACAGGAATTCCACGGCCAACCCGCCCAGGGGGACCGCGTGCGATTGGGCAGCGTCGAATTGGTCGTCCGGACTTTGACTGAGGATGGCAAGGTTACGGAAATCGGCCTGGTTCTGGAACCCAAACAAGCTCCCAGTCTGCGCAACCATGCGCGGCTCTTGCGCCAACGCACCCAGCTGCGCCTAAGTGACTTATCGCGAAAGCGGAGGCAGGACAGCAAACCCAGCAGTAGTTGATCTAGCCTATTCTGCCGCTTGCGCTGCCACCGCCGCTTCGATCAGACCTAAGATTTCGCCTGCTGCTGCCGGGATATTCGTGCCGGGGCCATAGATGGCGGCGACACCGACATCCAGCAGGAAGTCATAATCCTGAGGTGGGATTACGCCACCGCAGACGATCAGAATGTCATCAGCGCCTTTCTCTTTCAGGGCCTTGATCATCTGGGGCACCAGAGTTTTGTGACCAGCGGCCTGAGAAGAGACACCGATGACATGCACGTCGGCCTCAATCGCCTGATTGGCGGCCTCTTCCGGGGTCTGGAACAGCGGCCCAATATCCACGTCAAAGCCAATATCCGCAAAGGCGGTGGCGATGACCTTCGCGCCCCGATCATGGCCATCCTGACCCATTTTAACCACCAGCATGCGGGGGCGTCGGCCTTGACGCTCGACGAAACCTTCGATGTCTTTCTGGATTTTCATATAGCCAGCATCCCCTTCATAGGCCGAGCCATAGACCCCGCTGATGGAGCGGATCACCGCCCGATGCCGGGTGAAGGCCTTTTCCATCGCATCTGAAATCTCACCCACTGTGGCACGCGCCCGTGTCGCCTTCACTGCCAGGTCCAGCAGATTGCCAGAACCATCCTGCGCGGCAGCGGTCAATGCATTCAGTGCCGCATCGCAAGCCGCCTGATCCCGGCTGGCACGGATTTTCTTCAATCGGGCAACCTGATTTTCGCGCACCTGATCATTATCAATATTCAGAATATCGATGCGATCCTTGTCACCGGACTTGTACTTATTGACCCCGACAATGGTTTCCTCACCCCGGTCAATGCGGGCCTGGCGGGCGGCGGCACTTTCTTCGATTTTCATCTTCGGCCAGCCGGTATCGACCGCCTTGGTCATGCCCCCCATGGCTTCGACCTCATCGATCAGCTTGCGGGCTTCGTCGATCATTCCGCCGGTCAGACTTTCCACATAATAAGAGCCCGCCATCGGATCGACGGTGCGGGTGATCTGAGTTTCCTCCTGCAGGATCAACTGCGTATTACGGGCGATGCGGGCAGAGAAATCCGTGGGCAGCCCAATCGCCTCGTCAAAGGCGTTGGTGTGCAGAGATTGCGTACCGCCCAGCGTTGCTGCCATGGCCTCTACCGCCGTGCGCACAACGTTGTTATAGGGGTCTTGTTCCGTCAGCGACCAGCCCGAGGTTTGGCAATGGGTACGCAACATCAGCGATTTTGGATTCTTGGGCTGGAAATGCTTTTCCATCAAATCGGCCCATAGGAAGCGGGCGGCGCGCAGCTTTGCGACCTCCATGAAGAAATTCATGCCAATGCAAAAGAAGAAACTCAAGCGCGGCGCAAAGGCATCCACATCCAGCCCCTTAGCAGCCGCAACCCGGACATATTCCAAACCATCGGCCAGGGTGAAGGCCAATTCCTGAGTCAGGGTCGCTCCGGCCTCCTGCATGTGATAGCCGGAGATTGAGATTGAGTTGAAGCGCGGCATGTTCTGGGCGGTGTATTCGATGATATCCGCCACAATCCGCATCGACGGCGTGGGCGGGTAGATATAGGTATTACGAACCATGAACTCCTTCAAAACGTCATTCTGAATCGTCCCGGACAGTTTTTCGGGGGACACGCCCTGTTCCTCAGCCGCAACGATATAGCCCGCAAGAACAGGCAGGACCGCGCCATTCATGGTCATGGATACCGACATTTGATCCAGCGGAATCTGATCGAACAGGATTTTCATATCCTCAACACTGTCGATGGCAACACCAGCCTTGCCCACATCGCCAACCACCCGGGGATGGTCACTGTCATAGCCGCGGTGGGTTGCCAGATCGAAAGCAACGGACAGCCCCTTCTGACCACCCGCCAAATTGCGGCGATAGAAGGCATTGGATTCTTCAGCAGTGGAAAAACCGGCATATTGGCGCACAGTCCAAGGTTGACCAACATACATAGATGCCTTGGGGCCCCGCGTGAAGGGCGCAAATCCAGGCATAGAATCGACATGTTCCAGCCCGGCCAGATCTTCTGCCGTATAGAGTGGCTTTACTGAAATTCCTTCTGGGGAGTGCCAGGTCATATCGGCTTCGCTCTTGCCCTTGGATTCCTTTTCCAAGAGGGCGCGCCATTCCGCCAGGGTCTTCTTCTCAAAATCCGCCATACCGCTTCGCTCCTTATGTTTCCCCTAGTATATCGTCCCTAAAGCCGGTTCGTCCAATGCTTCAATTGCTAAGATGACATGGCTGCACGGTTGCCCATTGGCGACGAAGTCGATAAAGACGCGGCATTATCGCAGTGTGGAGTGATGAAAATGGCGGGGTTCTCGCTGGGTATATTAGGTTATGGGCATTTCGGCTCGTTCCTGCACAAATTGGCAGAACGATTTCTGCCTGACGTGACCGTGCGCCTGTATCGACGCCGCGCAACACCGGGGGATGGTTTATTCACCACCCTGGAGGATGCGCTGGATTGTGACGCCCTGCTGTTGTGCATGCCCATCAGCGCCTATGCCGATACGTTGTTGTCGATCCGTGATCGTTTGCGACCGGACACCATTCTGATCGATGTCGCAACAGTAAAGGGCTATACGGGCAAATTGATCCGCGATCTGATGCCAAACCAGCCCTATATCTGCACCCACCCAATGTTTGGGCCGGAAAGCTATGCCAAAAAGGCAGGCAATGTCGCCGGGTTCCGCATCGTCATCACTGAATCGAATCTGAGTCCTGAACTGGACCAGCCTTTCCGGGAGCGCCTGCGTCAGGAGGGCTTTGTCGTGGTCGAAAAGACTGCTGATACCCATGACCGTGAATTGGCGGAAACGCTGTTTCTGACCCATTATATCGGCCAAATCGTGTCTCATAGCGGGTTTGAACGCACAGAGATCGATACAGTTTCCTTCGGCTTCTTGATGGATGCCGTCGACAGCGTGCGCCACGACATGCAGCTGTTCGAAGAGGTTTGCCGTTTCAATCCCTATTGCCAGGATGTTGTCCGCCGCTTCGATGTCAGCGAACAATCCATCCGTCAAAGACTGTTGAACCTGGAGCCAGCACCTGAGAGCAGCGACCTGCAGTAATCAGCGCGTCGCTGCCAATGTCAGCGTCTCGTTAGGGGGATTGCGTTCCCACATCTGCAAGCCGCGTTCAATTGCCTCCGCAGCTTCCAGAACCAAACGATCACTGCCCGGCGGTCCCAGAATATGCAGGCCGGTTGGCAATCCATCCCTGGTGAAGCCACCTGGTACCGACACACTGGGCAGATCAAGGGCGGGACTGATATAGACCGTATCCCAATCAAAGTCCTTCAAGCCCGGCATGTCGGGTGCAAAGGGTGAGCCGCTGCTGGTTGGCCAACAGACCAGATCATAACTGTCAAAAAAACTGGCCATTTTCTGCCAGGCCTTCACTCGCATCATATTGGCCCGCTCAATCTCATAACCTGTAAATCGGCGCGACTGTCCGACCAGGTCCAAAATCACATGCCCTAATTCCAGACCATACTCATCCACCGCCCAGCCGGCATATTCCGATGCACATAGCGCCCGATAGACCGGCTGACTGCGGGCCAGGAAGGAAATATCCGGGGCAGCGTCGGTCACTTTTGCCCCGGCCCTGGATAAGATATCGGAACAGGGAGACAATGCCTCCGTCACCGATGGATCAATGCGAAAGGTCTTATTACCGACAGAAAAGGCAATCCGAATGCCCGCCAGATTTCCTGTCAGCGGCGCAGCAAACTCTTCTGGCCCGAACGGGGCCGTGATCGGGCTTCGGACATCGCGCCCACAGATAACCGACAGGGTCAGACGAATATCATCCACCCGACGCGCCATCGGCCCCATCACATGCAGCCGGTCAAACGGGGCCACACTAGGCACCTTGGGCACCACACCGGTGGTTGGTCGATAACCGACGATATTGCACCAACTGGCGGGAATGCGGGTTGATCCCCCCAGATCACTGCCATCAGCCAGGGCGACCAGATCCAGGGCCAGTGCCGCGCCGGATCCGCCGGAACTGGACCCCGCCGTGCGGTTCAAACAATAGGGATTGCGCGTGCGCCCCCATAGAGGGTTTTCCGTATCCTCCCCAAAGGCAAATTCCGGCATATTGGTTTTGCCCACCACAATGGCCCCGGCGGCCTTCATTCGCGCGATGTGCAAACTGTCTGTATCTGGCCAATTATTGCGCAAAGCAGGGGCACCATAGGTGGTGCGAAACCCTACGACGTCATAATTGTCCTTCACCGCAAAAGGTAGCCCAAACAGGGGACCCGTCGCCTCCCCCGCGTCGCGCGCTTTATCCGCAACAGCAGCAGCCTCCAGGGCCTTGGGTATATCCAATTGAATAATCGCATTCACACGACTGTTGAAACGCTCGATTCGATCAGCAAAGGCCTCCATCACCTCAACACAGCGCAGACTCCCTGCACGCATTTCCATTGCCAAAACACCCGCGGATCGCCGTGTGATATCCATCCTTATGCGGCCTTTCGCAGAAAAACACGATGAACGTGAGACCTAAACAGACTTTTGGACACTAGAGCAGGTTCGTGTTTCGCCGACAACTCATCGGTATCTTGTGCTATCGGGCTAAGGCACATACTTTGGCGCCATGACAGAGAAACACGTCCCCTTTTCCGCCATTGAGGCGGCCCGCGATCAAATCACGCCGCATGTGCTGCGTACGCCCCTGGTGCCAGCCTTTCCGCTGTCAGATGCCTGTGGGGGAGAGGTTCGTCTGAAGCTGGAAACCTTGCAGGCGACCGGCGCGTTCAAGCTGCGGGGCGCGACCAATGCGATTATGAACCTATCGGCAGAAGATCGCGCCAAGGGTGTTGTCACCTGTTCCACCGGCAATCATGGGCGCGGTGTTGCCTATGCGGCCAATCTTTTGGGTGTGCGCGCGGTGATCTGCATGTCCGAATTGGTGCCCAAAGTGAAGATCGACGGCATCAAACGATTCGGTGGCGAAGTCCGCATCTGTGGCAAGAGTCAGGATGAAGCGGAAGTTGAAGCCCTGCGCCTGATGAAGGACGAAGGGTTGGTCTATCTCTCCCCCTTTGATCACACTGATGTCATTGCCGGTCAGGGCACGATCGGGTTGGAACTGATCGCGGATTGGCCAGAGGTTGATGTGGTTGTGGTGCCGCTATCTGGTGGGGGTCTGATGGCTGGAATTGCCAAGGCCGTGAAAAGCCTCAAGCCCAATACCCATATCATCGGCGTTACCATGGAACGCGGACCTGCCATGTATGACAGTATCCGTGCAGGCCATCCTGTTGAAGTAATTGAAACACCGACTTTGGCGGATTCCCTGGGTGGCGGCATTGGCCTGGACAATGAATATACTTTTGCCATGTGCCGAGATCTGGTCGACGAAACGCTGCTGGTCAGCGAGGTGGAAATTGCTGCGGCTATGCGCGCGCTGTATCGGGATCAACAGATTGTCGCTGAAGGAGGCGGCTCCGTGGGAGTGGCCGCCCTGCTGGCTCATAAAATACACGCCAAAGGCAAGCGGATTGCTATTGTGATCAGCGGCAGAAATGTCGATATGGATATCTTCACACGGATCGCAGGCGGCGAAGACGTCGATCTTGCCAAGGCACAACCCGACAGAGGAGCTTAACCCAATGCGGGAAATTTTGATCCTGACAGAAAACGAACTGCGCCAAGCGGTTTCACTAGACATTACACTGATCGACCTGATCGCAGACGCTTTTAAGAAGCTATCGGCCGGCAAGGTTTCCATGCCCCCGATCCTGCGCATGGATATGGATGACAAAAATGGGGAGGTGGATGTCAAAACCGCCTATATCCCCGGCATGGATGGCTTTGCGATCAAAATCAGCCCTGGCTTTTTTGACAACCCCAAGATCGGCCTACCAACGACCAGTGGCCTGATGGTTGTCCATGATGCGACAACCGGCCAAGTCCGCGCGGTGCTGTTGGACAATGGATACCTGACCGATCTGCGCACAGCAGCAGCCGGCGCCGTTGCCGCCCGCAGTCTGGCCCCGGAAGGCGCAACCCGTGCTGGTGTCATTGGCACGGGCGTTCAGGCCCGTTTGCAAATGCAGGCCCTGGCGATGGTACGCCCGATTGATACCATTCATGTCTGGGGTCGCGATGCCGACAAGGCCCAAGCCTGTGCTCAGGATATTGAACGGCTGACATCGGCCAATGTCACCGTTGCGAGCTCTATTGCAGGCTTAGTGCGGGACTCCGACATTGTCGTTACCACCACCCCTAGCCGCAAACCCTTGATTGATGCCAGCATGCTGCATCCAGGCCTGCATATCACTGCCATGGGGTCCGACGCGGAACACAAAAATGAACTGGCGCCCGATGTTATTGCAGAAGCGGACCTGTTCACCTGCGATCGCCACAGCCAATCCGCCCGTCTGGGCGAATTGCATCACGCCGTTGGGGCCGGTGTCGTGCCTGAAGATATGCCAGTTGCAGAGCTGGGAACGATCCTCAGCAATCCCAAAAAAGGCCGCAAATCTGCCAATGATGTCACCATCTGTGACCTGACGGGCACCGGTGTGCAAGACACCGCGATTGCCATTCACACGCTGAGCGTCGCTGAAGAAAACGGCTTCGGGACAAAAATCTCAAACTGATATTAAGAATGCTGTTCTGATTTTGATGAACGTCCCCTCAACAGGGACGGCGTCGGGCCGTGCTGTGTTCACCTAGCACTTTATCCAACTATTCACACATATTCCATCGTGTTCCACTGGACAATCAACTAATTCACACTTATATTTTGTCTATAATATTAATCACACTTTATATTGTGTGATTTAACCAATGGGGAAAGTGACGATCTCATGGATGTGTTTCCATCCTTTTGGCGCCTGGAAGGCAAAGCAGTCATCGTCGTTGGCGGTGGGGAGACTGCCTTGCGCAAATTGCGACTGGTTGTCCGCACAGCCGCACAGATTGACGTCTTCAGCTTGACCCAGGCCAGCCCTGAGATTGAAGCGATGGCAGAGGCTGATAAAATCACACTGCATGCCCGTGCCCTGACCGATCATGACATCGCGGAAAATACTGCCTTTGCCATCGTCGCAACAGAGGATGATGGAGAGGCAGAGGCCAGCGTTGCCCTGCTGCGGCGCCAGCGCATTCCGGTCAATGCCGTTGACCGCACAGCTCTGTGTGATTTCCTTATCCCTAGCATTGTAGACCGCAACCCAGTGGTGATTGGCATTGCGACCGGTGGGGCAGCCCCAATCCTGGCGCGCTCCATCCGCGAAACGATGGAAGCGATCCTGCCTGCGCGTTTAGGTGCCTTGGCCGCCTTTTCCCAACGGTTTCGCGGCGCCGTGTCCCGCACCGTGTCAGAAGGGCCATTGCGTCGTGCCTTTTGGGAGCGGTTCTTCGACGGTCCAATCGCACAGCAAGTGCTCGATGGGAATGAAAGCGCCGCCAATGAGGCGATGCTGACAGCCCTGAATGGACGCGACGTGCATCGCCAGGCCGAAGGTCAGATCACCATTGTGGAACTGCCCCCCAGTGAGCCAGACCTGTTGAGCTTGCGGGCGCTCCGCAAATTGCAGCGTGCCGATATCCTGCTGCATGATGCCCAATTTGACGCTGCCACATTGGAACTGGTTCGCCGCGATGCGGACCGACTGATCACCTGCAGTGTGTCGGATGCCCTGCACCGGGCGGAACTTGCGCGCAGTGCCGGCAAGACAGTCGTGGTTCTGGCTCTGCCAGGTCAGACCACCAATACCCATTACGAAACCCTACGGCATGGCAACAGTGTTGACTCACTGCCCCACGCCCTGAGCGCCTAGAAGAAAAGGAACTGGCCATGAGCCTGAAAGCCATTACCGCAAACCGTTTGATTGATGGCATTGCCGTCTGGCTGACCCCTGCAGGTCGCTGGAGCGAGAGCGTCTATGACGCACGGGTCGCCGAAGACGCTGACAGTCTGACTGCAATGGAGGCCATCGCTGCTGACGCTACAAAGGCTTGCACCGTTGTCGATGCTTTGCCGATTGATGTGAAACTGGAAGATGGCCTGCCAGTCCCGACCAAAAACAAAGAACGTATCCGCGCTCTGGGTCCGACCGTGCGTCTCGATTTAGGCAAGCAGGCAGACCGACTTGGAAAGGCCGCATAATGTATCGGTATGATGAATTTGATGAAACCCTTGTGAAAGAGCGCGTCGCCCAGTTTCGAGGCCAGATTGCGCGTCGTCTGAATGGGGAACTGACCGAGGAAGAATTCAAGCCGCTACGGCTGATGAACGGCCTGTATCTGCAGATCCATGCCTATATGCTGCGCGTTGCCATTCCCTATGGGACCTTTAATGCCAAACAGATGCGCATGCTGGCCCATATCGGGCGCAAGTATGACAAGGATTATGGTCATTTCACCACACGCCAGAATATCCAGTTCAACTGGATCAAGCTGGAAGACACCGCCGATATCCTCGAGGATTTGGCGACCGTCGAGATGCATGCGATCCAGACGTCAGGCAACTGCATTCGCAACACGACTGCTGATCCCTATGCTGGTGCGGCTGTAGATGAATTCGAAGACCCCCGCATCTGGGCAGAGGTGATCCGTCAATGGTCCAGCTTCCACCCTGAATTTTCCTTCCTGCCCCGCAAATTCAAGATTGCGGTGACGGGCGCACCAAATGATCGTGCCGCTGTACGCGTACACGACATCGGCCTGACAATTAAGAAGAACGCCGCAGGAGAAACCGGATTTGAGGTCATGATCGGTGGCGGTCAGGGGCGGTCCCCCTTCATCGCCAAGACGATCAGCGAGTTCGTGCCCCGGGACAATCTGCTGTCTTATCTGGAAGCGATCCTGCGGGTCTATAACATGCTGGGCCGTCGCGATAACAAGTACAAGGCCCGCATCAAGATCCTGGTCCACGAAGTTGGGATTGAAGAAATCCGCCGACTGGTGGAGGCCGAATGGGAAAATCTGAAGGGCGAAACCAGCGTTGATTTGCCCGCTGAAGAACGGGACCGCATCGCTGCCTATTTCCGCGCGCCTTCCTTTGAGACACTGGCAGACACGGATACAGGATATGAAGCCCGCCGTTTTGAAGACCGCGATTTCCGCCATTGGGTGCGCAGTAATGTCGTTGCCCATCGCCAGCCGGGTTATGCCATCGTCAATATCTCTCTGAAGCCAACAGGCGGCATTCCAGGCGATATTTCCGGTGACCAAATGGATGCGGTTGCCGATATTGCAGACGCCTATGCCCTGGACAGCGAAATCCGCGCAACGCTGCAGCAGAATCTGGTTCTGCCCCATGTGAAACTGTCGGACCTGCCTGCCGTCTATGACAAATTAGCCGCAGCAGGCTTGGCGACGGGCAATATCGGGTTAGCCGGTGACATCATCGCCTGCCCTGGCCTGGATTATTGCAACCTGGCCAATGCCCGCGCGATCCCGATCGCTCAACAGATTTCCGACCGTTTCGCTGATTTGAATCGGCAATACGATATCGGCAATCTGGAAATCAAAATTTCCGGCTGCATCAATGCCTGTGGTCACCACCATGTTGGTCATATTGGCATTCTGGGTGTCGACCGGAAGGGCGAGGAGCACTACCAATTGACCCTGGGCGGGCGGGCCGATGATGCGGCTGCCATCGGGGAAATCACCGGCCCTGGTTTCAGCGCAGACGGGATCATCGATGCCGTGGACAATGTGGTTGAGACCTATCTGTCCCTGCGCCAGGACCCGGCAGAACGCTTTATTGATACATTGGAACGGGTGGGTCACACCCCGTTCAAGGAAAACCTGTACGGCCCGAAAGCCGCCTAACCCAAAGGAAGTGAAGACTATGGCCCTAATAAAGAATGGTACCCAAGTGTCCGATCAATGGTTGGTTGCTGCCGATGACACTCCCGTTCAGGCAGATATTCCGACCATCGTATCCTATAAACGCTTTCTGGCAGAGCGCGACACACTGGTGCGCAGCCGCGCCGAACTGGGCGTGAAACTGGTGCCGGGCGATGATGTATCCGCAATTGCCGCTGACCTGCCCCGCCTGCAAGTGGTTGCCTTGGACTTCCCGAAATTCACCGATGGACGATCCTATTCCACGGCCCGCCTTCTGCGCCAACGCTATGGCTTCCAAGGTGAAATTCGCGCCACTGGGGATGTCCTGCGCGATCAGTATTTATTCATGAAGCGTGCAGGCTTTGATGCCTTCCAGGTCAAGGATGGCGCAGAGGCACAGGGTTGGATTGAGGCAATGGGCGAACTGTCCCATTACTATCAGCCCGCTGCCGATGGCACCAATGCAGTCTGGGCAGAACGGCACGCCATCGCAGCTGCCGAATAGACTGTTACCTCGCCTTCAGGGCGGACCGGCGCACGCTGGCGATCACGACCAGCAAACAGCCCACCAATAGAACAGCCCCGCCGATCAAGGGATCGAGCGGGGTTAGTTCTGTGATCAACGCAGCCCCTGCGACAACAATCAGCACTGCCATGGACAACCAAATATCGCCCATGAACATGCTGTAGAGCTCTTCAGCGACGTCTTTCAAAATGGTGATCATGCGATCGCTCCCTTAATCCGTTTGGCCAAAGCGGCCGCGCTTAATCCAGCCGCCAGGAACAGCGCGGCAAAACCAAACAGCGCCAAATCTGCGCCCGGCCATTCAACGCCCAGCCCTTCCCCGGTCCAGAACACACCAAAGGCCGACAACATCACACCAACGCCAAATTTCAGGGTATTCTCAGGTACTTTGGACAGGGGGCGGTGTAATACAGCCCCGACCGCCAGCACCAGAATACAGGCAGCTGCCGCGCCCAGACTGGCGGGCACCAGCAATCCCCGCCCCGCACTGACGGCAATCACGATAAAGACAACCTCCAACCCTTCCAACAGAACAGCCTTAAAGGCGGTGATTCCGCCGATCCAGTTCAAGGATTTCTGATGACGCTTGGATTCCGCTTCCAGCAGGGCGGCTTCCTTTTTAAAGATCGCATCTTCGTCGTGCAGGGCCATCACACCGCCTGCCCGCAGCGCCGCCTTGCGCAGCCAGCCAATGCCAAACAGCAACAGCAATATTCCGATGCTCAATTGCAGAACGTGGATAGGAATCTGATCCAGAACCGGCCCCAACAACAGGATAATAGCAGTCAATGCCATCAGGGCCGCCCCTGTACCCAGGATCGCCGGGCGCCAACCACGCAATGTCGCCACCACCAACACAATGGTGAAGGCCTCCACCACCTCCACAATAGAGGCCAGGAAGGCCGCCCCGATGGCTGTTGTTTCAGCAGATGTGATCATCATGATAATCCACTCCCCCAATGATGGCTGGTTCAGAGATTCTCTTCATGCGCCTCAAAAACGCGTTTGGCATAATCATCCAAAAGCGCCTCACAGCCCTTCAACCGCTCACCGGCCTCTCCGGCCTGCGCAGCCCCATAGAAATCCAGCGCTTTGATTTTTTCCAACCAGCCCTGCAATTTCTTCAGGTCGACATCATTCTCTTCCAATTCCGCATAGGAATAGTGATCCGCCGCGATCTCCTTGGCGATCTCGCGTTCAAAATCATCACATTTGTCGATGAATTCTTCATAGGCGTCGTCGCGATCGGCCTTGAACCGCGCGACGACCTTGTCTTCCTGCGCCTTGTCCAGCGCCAGAGTTTCAAGGAGAACGCAGTCGCCCTTCATCTCGGCAATATCGTTTTCCAGCATTTTCAAACGGCGCACATGGCTGTCCGTCTTGGGCAGCAGGCAGACACCATTCTGGAGATAGACCGCCCCCAAGCCTTTCAACTTGCGCCAAAGGGCAATGCGCTTGGAGGCCGGTTCCGCCGGCACTTTATAGGTCAGGAGCAGCCATACGATTTCAGTCATGCAACAATAGTAATGTTACGGCTGTTACATTTCAACTGTTTTGAAATCTATTGCGGCAAGCGTGTGGCCGCAATCCGCCCGAATATACCCAGCGCCCGTGTGGCTCGGGTCACCGCGTTCAAATCTGATCGTGCAACCCCTTGGGCAAGATAGTCCTGCCACTCGGCAATTCTGTTCTTTGGAT
>JARGPE010000028.1:18100-25332 GCA_029212835.1 Alphaproteobacteria bacterium
ACCAACATATCGGTCATGTCGATCATGTCATGCAGAGCCAAAGATCGTGGATCATACCGTTCCCCGATCATCAGATAGGTTGCTTCCAGACTGGGCGTCACACGGTCATAGTCATCACCAAAAGGCTCTGGCCCCAAAGGGGGAGGATCTGGAATGTGACCCAGAGTCAGTCTCGTCTTGCCTGGCGGCTTGGATCGTTTAATGCGGCGACTGTGGCCCAGTAACGCAATTCCGGCTTCTCCGAACAAAGACGTCGAAGAGGCTTCATCGCGTGACGGCTCTAAAAAGGATGTAATTTTCATCATAAGGCCTCCAACTAGAGATTTATCTAGCAAGAGGCGTGCCAGAAAGGCCTTACGATGTCGGGCGAAAATAGCGTTCAATGGCGTCAAAGCTGGCCGCACGGGCGGAGAAACCGAAACTGCCATGATCCTGAATTTCCTGAGCCGCATGCAACAGCGAGCCATAGGCCAATCTCGCAAAGGCTGACCCAATGCTAACCCGCTTGACGCCTGCGGCTTTCAGCGCCGACAGATCAAATGTTGCCCCTGGCATGCCCATCACAACATTGACCGGCTTGCTGACGGATTGGCATACGGTTCGGATACTGTCCAAATCTTTGAGACCAGGTGCATAAAGCACATCTGCCCCCGCCACCTCGAAGGCCTGCAGTCTGCGGATCACCATATCCAAGTCTCGCCCGCCCCATAACAGGCTTTCGCAACGGGCCGTCAGAATGAAATTAGGCGATACGGCACGCGCTGCAACCACCGCAGCGGCAACCCGCTCCACCGCCAGACCCTCATCAAAAATAGGATTTGCGCGATCCCCTGTGTGATCTTCTATGGAGCATCCGGCCAAACCGGTATCGCCTGCCAGTCGCACTGTTTCCGCAACACCCTCCGGCGTATCGGCGAACCCTTTTTCCAGATCGGCTGATACAGGCAGGGGCGTCGCATCTACCAGCGTTCGACAGTGATCCAACACTGCATCACGGCTGCTCTTCCCTTCACAGATACCCATGGAAAAGGCCATGCCAGCACTGGTTGTGGCCAGCGCCTCAAACCCCATTCCGTGCAGAATACGGGCAGATCCGACGTCCCAGGGATTGGGAATAAGCAAAGGGGTGTCACGCTGGTGCAAAGCCCTGAACGCCGCACGCTTTTCTTCACATGAATCACTCATATCAGCATCCTTCGCATAATGGGTCGCGTTTCAGACGGCCTTGCCACTTCCTCATACCCCGCCCTACGGAATGATTTGGCTAGTCCAGTCCAGGCGTAGACAGCAGGATAATTGGGAACAGAAGGATCGACCGGATAGCCTTCTACCGTCGGACCGCCCCGGCGCCGTACGAAATCCGCTGCACCATCCAACAATTTCACAGACAGGCCCTGCCGCCGATGACTCTTGGCAATTGTCAGGCAGGACACCGACCAGACCGGTATATCATCCAGTGGTTTGAACAGGCGTGATCGGTCTAGATAGGGATAGGCCGGACGAGGCGCAATCGCGCACCAGCCGACCGCCTTGTCCCCATCAAACGCCAATAGCCCCGGCGGATCGGTTTCAAACAATACCTTCAACGCATCGCGATTACCCTCCCCTTTCCCCGCATCAAAGCTTTTGCGATCCAGCCGCCACAGCATGCACCAGCAACCACCAGACCCGCCCTTCTTAGGACCCATCAAATCAACAAAGGCATCCCAGACATCCGGACCCGCATCACGCAGTTCAATTGTCTCTAGTTCACCCATCAGCCTGTTTCCAATCGCCGGTCGTATTCCACCATCGGTGCGGATTATCTCGGTCATCCAGCCCTTTCGATCGACTGACCAAGGATTCCTGAACCCTGATCACGGGTTCCTGATAGCTGTGCACCTGAAAGACCGTTTCCACCACTTGCTCTAAAATGTCACGATCGGGTGTCATCTCAAAGCTAACCTCTACCACGCCCGGTCGTTGCCGAACCGCGCTTTCAGCTCCCGCTGCTGCCCCGTCCAAGGGTCGATACCGCTCCGTACCGGTCGCCGTAACGTAAGCATTGTTATCATAGGGGCCCTGGGTCAAGGGCGTGACAGCGGTGACATGTTCCATAATTCTGTCGATATCCTCCGCCGGAGCCTGAATGGTCACTGTCCAGAATCGCTGCATCCAGACCGAGCGTGTTTCGAACGCAGATAAAGCGGTTGTTTCAGTCATAGCGAATTCCTGGTTGCAACAATTCGAAGCCAATGATTTCAAACTCATAAAGGCCAGTGCCATCGGGTTTCTGGGCACGGGCTGTCAGTGTTCCATCTTCCGAATAGAATACAGCATGCGCCGTATGCAGGGCGCGGTAGCAATGTGACCCATTGGGATACAGGTATTTTATCATATCAAGCTCTCCTGAAGTGCGGCGATGCAAACGCCAATTCCAGAAGAGTACCAATCTGCTGCTGACAACTGTGTGTCAGCAGTGCTGCTATAGTCACCGATATAGAGGAGATTATAAGTGAGCAAATCAGGACGCCTGTTTGAAATCATCCAGATTCTGCGCATATCGGACTGTCCGATGACTGCGCAAGCCATTGCCGACGCGCTGGAGGTCGCAAAACGCACGGTCTACCGTGATATTACGGCACTTCAAGCCATGCGGGTTCCAATCGAAGGGGAAGCGGGGATCGGCTATATTATGCGGCCGGGCTATGATCTGCCACCACTGATGTTTGATGCGGAGGAGATTGAGGCCATTGTTGTTGGCTTGGCCATGTTGGGTCGTACACGGGATAGCGGCTTGCTCCGTGCTGCCGAACGAGCGGGACGAAAGATTGCATCCGCCATACCAGACCATACAGATCGATTGGCAGACCGCACGCTCTATGCGTCAGGCTGGAACATCATTCCAGACTCCGAAACGGAGATACGGTATTTCCGCGAAGCAGTGCGCGACGAAGACCGTCTTTGCATCCACTACAGAAACGGGGAAGGCACAGAGAGCACCCGAACAATCCTACCCTTGGGAATGATCTATTACGTCGACGCGATCGTCCTTGCCGCCTGGTGCGAGTTGCGCGAGGACTTCCGCCATTTCCGCATAGACCGGATCAGAAAAGCAGATCGCCTGAACGCCCCGTTCAAAGACCGCGCCACTGCCCTTCGCCGTAAATGGCGCGAGTCGTCACACCTGCCTTAACTGAGCGGAAGGAAAAAGCGTAAGACCTGATCTTACAAAAGAGACTTTACCGCACTGGAATACACAACAGTACCATCACTGGAAAAACGCTCATGGTTCCGCTCTATATCACCCAGCCGATATAGGTAATTCACCATCATCCCCGCAGATTGCTCAATGCCTTTAGGGGAGGTGTCACCCATCCAATTGATCCGTTCTACCTGAGAGCCGTTCTGCAAATGGAACCGGGCGACCGGGTCCAACGGCATGGTCCCACGCTTTTCTTCAACCAAATAGCGCGCGCATAGCCGCATCAGGGGCTCCTTAACCGCAGCAACCAAATCCTCATCCTTGGTCCAGGTCGTGTCCGACAGAATCTTCATCAGATAGCCCTTGGTCGCGGTCTCACCCGTCACCTCTTTCAAGCGCCGACGATCGTCTGCCGTCAGGATATTGGGCAGGCCTTCCGCAATCGCCTTTTCCAGCCAGGTCCGGAAACCAGGAATGGGCGACAGGGTAGAAAACGTCTTCAGATTGGGGAGGTCACGTCGCAGATCATCCACAACCCGCTTGATCAGAAAGTTCCCGAAGCTGATGCCGCGCAACCCTTTCTGAGTATTGGAAATTGAATAGAATATTGCCGTATCCGCCTTTTCCGGGTCTTCCGTTGGTGCGGATTCATCCAGCAATTGCTGCACATTGCCTGACAAGCCATTTACCAGCGCAACTTCAACAAAGATCAGCGGTTCTTCCGGCATGCGGGGATGAAAGAAGGCGTATAGTCGACGGTCCGATTCCAGACGATTGCGCAAATCCTCCCAGGATTGGATTTCATGCACAGCCTCATATTCAATCAGCTTTTCCAACAGGGATGCTGGCGAATCCCAGGAGATCGTCTGCATTTCCAAAAAGCCAATATCAAACCAGCTGATCAATAAGGCCTGCAAGCTGGAATCCAAAGGCTTAAGCGCTGGCTCCTTAGCCAGGAAGGACAGGATATCTGCGCGCATATCAACCAGGAACTTCACCCCTTGGGGCAGTGCGTTGAACTGCATCAGCAAGATGGTACTGGCCGGTGTCAGGGCGGCCCGCAGGGCCTCCTCTGCCTTGTGACGCGCAGGATCATCCGATGCGCTCTTCCAAGTCTTAAGGGCATTCTCAATGTCTTCTTGATGGGTGCCGAATTCTTCGGCCAACAGCAACAGGAACCGTCGACGCCCATCGCGGCTCAATGATAAATAGGCTTGGCCCAAGGCGGCGGCGCGCTTGCGGGCAGAAACCTCACCGCCCTTGCGCTCCAAACAGGCAACCATCTGCTTGCGCACAACGGACAGGTCTCGCCCTTCCAAGTCGGGTTTCAGCGCCTCAACGCTTTCTGTCCCTGCCAGATCATCCCAAACCTCCCGCAGGCTTGCGAGTGTCCGGGCGAAAAAGCCAGTTTCTTGTTTAACAACCAAGGTCGTGTTCATCAGTCTCCACCTTCAAACCATCGCATCCAGAATAGTCGATATGGTTCTGGAAAAACAGCGACGCAACCGGCATGGTGCAAAACAGTATGACCTATCCCATCTAAAATCGATGAAAATTGTACAATCTGGGGAGATTCCGTGAGCACCGTTTTTGAACCACAATCCGACAAAGGTCCTCTGGCGGGCCTGATGATCATTGATATGACCCGTGTGCTGGCCGGGCCCTATTGTACCATGATGCTGAATGATCTGGGTGCTCGGGTGATCAAGGTGGAATCACCGGAAACTGGTGATGACTCCCGCAGCTTCGGGCCATTTATTGAAGGTGTTTCCGCCTATTTCCTGAGCCTCAATCGTGGTAAGGAATCGATTGCGATCAATCTGAAAGACCCGCAAGACCGCGCCGTCTTTGATGCCCTGATCGCCAAGGCAGATGTCTTGGTGGAAAATTATCGGGGCGGCGCAATGGAGCGCCTGGGCTATGATTGGGACGCGCTGCACACAGCCAATCCAAGATTGATCTATGCGGCGATTTCAGGCTTTGGTCAGACCGGCCCCTATAAGACGAAACCTGCCTATGACATGGTGGTGCAAGGCATGGGGGGCGTGATGTCGATTACCGGCCATCCAGGTGGCCCACCCACCCGCGTTGGCACCTCTGTCGGTGATCTGACGGCAGGGCTGTTTGCCTTGGGTGCGATCAATGCCGCCCTGTATGAGCGGGAACGCACCGGGCTGGGCCGTATGATTGATGTCTCCATGCTCGACAGCCAAATCGCAATTCTAGAGAACGCCGTCGCGCGCTACGCTGTCACAGGGAAACCACCGGGTCCATTGGGCGCCCGGCACCCCTCTATCACGCCCTTTGAGGCCTATAAGACAAAAGACGGTCACCTGATCATTGCAGCAGGCAACAATAAGCTGTTTACCGATCTATGCTCTGGATTGAACCGACCAGATCTAGCCGTCGATCCACGCTTTCTGACCAATACAGATCGTGCGGCAAATGTGGATGCCTTGAAGATCGAATTAGAGGTCACGCTGAAAACAGCCGCAACGGCCTATTGGATGAAGATCCTGGATGCGGCAGGCGTACCCCATGGGCCGATCAATAATGTTGAGCAGGCCCTGAACGATCCACAGATCCGTGCCCGCAATATGGTAGTTCATATGAGAGACCCGAATGGTCCCGACCTGATGATGGCTGGCAACCCTATCAAGATAACGGGTGTATCCGATCTGTCGACCCGTCCCCCTGCACCGAAACTGGATGCCGACCGGGCAAAGATTCTGGCGGAATTGGGACTGACGGAATGAGTGACGATCGCCTGCCCACGGCCCTATGGGTGCAAGCCGGATTGGCGCAATGCAGCAGCCAGGGAATCTCCGCCATGGTCCTGCACAAGGGTGATCCCCATACCGGCGTGGTGCTGGTCAAAATCACCACCCTGGACGGGGCCTGCCGCCTGTTGACTCAACAGAGAAATATTGAGGGTGAACTGCATTGGGTCGATGCCCTGCCGAAAGACCCAGCCCCCAAAGAGGCGGATGCCGACGCCTATATAGCGCGGAACAGTGCCCGTGATCCAGATCTGTGGATCATCGAAATAGAAGACCGAAACGGCAAGAATCCCTTTGATCAGAGATAGGGGAAACTCCCGTTTAAGGGCATTTTCATCGATTATTTAACACTTGTTCCTGGAAAAAAGTTTTCCTAAAGTTTTGCAAGTATTCCAATACTCAAATCCATAATATTCAAGAATGGATAAGTGTTATGCGTTCACGGTTCCATTTGTTCCTGATCGTGTTGTGCCTTGCCTTCTCCTTAAATTCATTCACTGCACAGGCGCAAAGCACGGACACATCATCCAACACACTGGAATCTGATGTGATGCAATTGCTGCAGGAGCATGATGCCGCGCAGCAGCAGGAAGAACCTTCCGCACAATTCACTTTCCTGGCCCCCACGCCCCCCGAAACCTTCACCGATGAAACCGCCAGTCAGATGGTTTCAACGGGCGCCCAATCCTTTCGGGGTATTCAGGTTCGGGATGATCCAATCCAGCCGCCACAGCGCGACCCTTATTTCGAGGGGACCTTCAAACCGACGACACATGCCTATCTGAACAGAACCCTGATCACCTATGATGAAGGCGCCTATGCCATCCCCGGCGATGCAGCCTATGTCGGCACATTTCACTATTTCGGACAACCGACCGAAGACTGGGACCCCTTCCCTAAGGGCAGCTTTGTCGTCATCGGCAAAAAGGTGAAATGGGACGGCACCTCAGAAAACGACATCTACATCGCCGAAGACGCCATTGCGGGATTTGCGCTGCACTTTGTTCCCGCCACGCCGGACTATCTGAAACAGTTTGAAACGCGCCATGCCGCAGCGGTCGATGCCTATCAGCTGGAATTGGCATCGGCAAATGACGAATGGGATCTGGGACAGATCATGGCGCTGGGATTTGGCGCGGCCTTGATCGGGTCCTCTGACCTGCCCGGGATGGACAAGATGAATCTTGCTCAGGCCTTCATCAGCGACGTAACCGGCGATGGCAGCGGCACCGCCCTGGCAAACCTGATGGGCTCCTACAGCGGCAGCA
>JARGPE010000029.1:0-20108 GCA_029212835.1 Alphaproteobacteria bacterium
AACCCTCGTATGCAGCTTGGGAAGCTGCCGTTCTACCATTGAACTACACCCGCATGCGGCCCTGACGCGCCGTCGGATTGGGTTATAGACGCGCCAGGGTGCCACAATCAAGCAGGATGTCGTGTTATCGCTTGGTCATTTGATCGGTACCGGCGTGACTGTACCGGACTGGCGCGACAGGGTGCCGTCAGCATATTCGATACCCATCAGGGCCAAGGGAACAACCGGACCGCCCATATCCAATTCCCGCACAGGCTCCACTCGAAAGCCAAACGGGGCGTAATAGCCGGGATCACCGATGATCAGGATCGCTGGCGCGCCTGACTGTCGCACTGCATCCATCCCCTTGCGCACCAGCCCGCGCCCTATGCCCAACCCACGCAGTTCCGGGCGCACGGCCAGCGGCCCCAGCAGCGGCACAATCTGACCATCGGGCAGGCAGACAGGCCAGAACCGGATAGAGGCCACCATTTCCTTGGATTTTTTGGCAACGAAGCAGAATTGATGCATCGGTGCCCGCTGATCGCGGAACCGCACAACATTGCGTGTGTGACGACCAGGCCCAAAGGCACTGTCCATCAAGGCTTCGATATCATCCGCATCGGCGGCGGTTTCTTTGGTAAGGGCATATTTCATTGACGCTCTCGTCCTCTCGTCAAAATAAAAAGTAAGGGGAATCGAGGGCGAAGGAAGCGATGTCGGTGACGTTACCCTAGGGTTTCGGTCATCCGTCCCAATCCTCTCGCACCGTCGATGCCGGCACATCGCGGGCCGCTCCGGCCCAAACAAGGGGCAGGTGCGGCGCAGCTTCGTCGCGCATCAGATCGGAAAGAGGAACGCCGTTGGGACACTGTTTTCTCGTCACTGTGTGTAATCGAGACGAAAACTATCACGGCTTTTGCCCCGGCACAATTCTGTGTTCACCCTAAATTGACCAGACGTGTGCTAGCATCCCGGTTCCGCCTGCACTAGGGTTGCACCAATTCAAAAGTCCAGCGTGAACAGGAGAGTCCAGGATGCACTTCACCACAATTTTCAAGGCGGCACTGCTGACCATCGGCTTATCGACAGCCCCTGTTATAGGGTCCAGCGCACAGGCGCAGGATTGGTCAGATATTGAACAGAAGGCCCGTGGCCAAACCGTTTACTGGAATGCCTGGGGTGGAGATGGCGCGGTTAACAGCTACATCCGTTGGGTCGGCGACCGGATTTCTGCAGATTATGGCATCACGCTGGAACATGTGAAACTGGACGATACCGCCAATGCCGTGCGCAAGGTCCTTGCCGAAAAGTCCGCTGGGCGGGACGATGGCGGATCGGTCGACCTGATCTGGATCAACGGCGAGAATTTCAAGGCGATGAAGGATCAGGGACTGTTATATGGCCCGGTCACGGACAAGCTGCCCAATTATGCGCTGATTGACACCCAGGCCAACCCGGCTGTGGAACTGGATTTCACAATCCCGACCGATGGGTTGGAATCCCCCTGGGGCCAGGCCAAGCTGGTCTTTATCTATGACAGCGCGACTCTGCAGGAACCGCCAAAGTCCATGATGGCGCTGCAAGCCTATGCCCTGGCGCATCCGGGCCGTGTGACCTATCCAGCGCCACCGCAATTCCTGGGCAGTACCTTCCTGAAGCAAGCACTGTATGAATTGGTTCAAGACCGAGATGCCTTGCTACAGCCAGCAGGCGACAATTATGCAGCAGTGACGGCACCGCTATGGGCCTATCTGGATACAATCCGCCCGGCCCTGTGGCGGGAGGGGCGCGACTATCCCGATGGCGATGACGCTCTGATACGCCTGTTAGATGAGGGGGCTGTCGATTTTGCCCTGTCCTTCCAACCCGGCAGAGCATCGTCGGCCATTGCACAAGGCCTGCTGCCCGATACCGCGCGGACCTTTGTTCTGGACCAGGGGACGATCGGCAACACCCATTATGTCGCCATCCCCTATAATGCCGCCCATAAGGAGGGCGCGATGGTGCTGGCCAATTTCCTGCTGTCACCAGAAGCCCAGGCGCACAAGCAGGATCCCGATGTCTGGGGCGACATGACCGTGCTGACGATGGATAAACTAACACCAGACGCACGTGCCCTGTTTGACGTCCTGCCTCTTGGCATTGCCACCCTGTCGCCTGCTGAATTGGGGACAACACTGCCAGAACCCCATCCCAGTTGGATGACCCGGATCGAAAATACCTGGCTGGAGCGGTATGGCAGTTGACGTCGCCCCGCCCTGGGCTCCTGCTGGCTGGTGGCGGCAGATGATCAATATTCGATGGGCCCCGCCCCTGACCCTATTAATCTTTTTGGGACCGGTGGGGGCAGGATTGATCGGGACGCTGTTGCCAGCCTTCGGCTATTTTCCCGCCTTGGGCGGTGATCATCTGACACTGGCACCCTGGCGCGCTCTAGCACGTTATCCGGGGGTTGAAACGGCGGCATTGCGCAGTCTGGTGACCGGCCTGACAGCGGCGGGACTATCTGTTGCCTTGGTTTTGAGCTTCATCGCAGCCTTTCATGGCACGGTCTGGTTCCAGCGTGCGCGGGCGATCCTGGCCCCGTTGCTGTCAATTCCCCATGCCGCGATGGCGATGGGCCTGGCTTTTCTATTGGCCCCCAGCGGCTGGATTCTGCGGTTGTTATCCCCGTGGGCCACAGGATTTGACCGCCCCCCCGATATTGCATTGGCCCCGGACCCTTACGGCTGGAGCCTCGTTCTTGCCTTAGTGATCAAGGAAGTACCGTTCCTCTTCTTGATGACACTGGGCGCGTTGGGCCAGGTTCAGGCAGAGAAATCCATGCGGATCGCCCAATCGCTGGGCTATTCGGGCATGACAGGCTGGCTGAAAACAGTTCTGCCGCAACTCTATGGGCAAATCTGCTTGCCGATTTATGCCGTTTTGGCCTTTTCCGTTTCCGTTGTAGATGTAGCGCTGATTCTAACCGTCACCCCATCGCCAACCTTGGGGGTTCTGATCCTGCGATGGGCCAGTGACCCGGACTTATCCCTGCAATTCGTTGCAGCGGCAGGGGCCTGTATTCAGTGCCTACTGGTCCTGATCGCAATCGGCCTTTGGGTAATGGGGGAGCGCTTGGTCGCCCGACTGGGTCTTGCTTGGATTCGACGCGGCAGCAGACTCGCACCCACGGGCGCCGGTCCGCTGGCCATGCTGGGCATGGTGACAGCGGCTGGATTGGGAATATCGGGTCTGTTGGGACTGGCAATTTGGTCACTGACACAGCGTTGGCGCTTTCCCGATGCGCTACCCAGTGCCTGGAGTTTGGACAATTGGGGGAGAAATTTTGATCGAGTGGCAGAGCCCCTGGGCACAACTTTATGGCTGGGTCTTGCCGCCGCTGGCCTGGCCCTGATCCTAGTCATTCTGTGCCTAGAGGCAGAACAAAGGACCGGGCATCGCCCCACAAGCCGGGCCCTGTGGCTGCTGTATCTGCCCCTGATCGTACCCCAGATCGCCTTTCTATTCGGGGCCCAGGTGCTGATGGTAGTTGCCGGATTGGATGGCCATTGGACAGGCTTAGTCTGGGCCCATCTGCTGTTTGTGCTGCCTTATATTTTTCTATCTCTTTCAGAACCCTATCGGGCACTGGACCCACGCTATGGACGTACCGCGGCTTGTTTGGGGGCCAGCCCCTGGCGCGTTTTTCTTCAGGTCAAGATGCCAATGCTGCTGCGTCCGATCCTGATTGCCTTTGCGGTTGGCTTTGCCGTCAGCGTCGGGGAATATCTGCCGACAGTATTTGCAGGGGCCGGGCGGCTGACAACTCTAACGACGGAGACTGTCGCCTTGTCGGGTGGTGGGGATCGGCGCCTTATCGGGACTCTGGTTGTGCTACAGGGCGCCTTGCCCTTGCTCCTTTTCGCCTTTGCCGCGGCAGCTCCCTTCTTGATCCACCGCGCTGCCTTTGTCAGAAAGAAGAGCCTGTGAGCGAAAAAGACGGCCTGATTTTAGAGGATGTAAGCCTGTCCATCGGTGCCACTCGCTTGTTCGCCCCCCTGACATTGCATGTGCCCGCAGGGGAGATCGCCACAATCATGGGACCCAGTGGATCTGGCAAATCAACGCTACTATCAGCGATCTGTGGAACGCTAGACCCCGTCTTCGTACAAACAGGGACCATCAGTCTGCGGGGCCGGAACCTGGCAGGTTTGCCGCCGGAAGCACGACACACAGGAATTTTGTTCCAGGATGATTTGTTGTTCCCGCATCTCAGTGTGGCCGACAATCTGGCATTTGGACTGCCAGCAGGGCTCAATCGCGCGGAGCGCCGCGATCGGGTACGCGCCGCCCTATCAGATGCAGACCTTGCTGACTTCGGCGCCCGCAATCCGGCGACCTTGTCAGGTGGGCAACGCGCCCGGATTGCCTGCCTTCGAGCCCTGCTAGCAGAACCAGACGCATTGCTACTGGACGAGCCCTTCTCAAAACTCGATAGCGAATTACGAGATCGCTTTCGACAATTTGTCTTTGATCATGCTTCAGCCAAAGGCCTGCCCGTATTGCTGGTAACCCACGATCCAGCCGATGCAACCGCAGCAAATGGCATCACAATTCATTTAGCGGTTTAGTATAGGGGACGACCCTTTCACCCAACAGCGGCTAAAACAGGGAACGTTATGGTCTTAAAAATACCACATAAATGCCTATATCTAAGGCTGGATATTCTTTAACAAACGATATATAGTCTTTTTGTACGGAAGGCTTGTACTTAGAGAGCGATTAATATCGTCTGTGAGTAGAATCCACAGCTTGCGATTAATCTCGCTTGTGAGTATACGTCATCACTTGCGATATTTATTGCTCGTGTTTTACCGTGTCTTGGCACCGGTTGAGAGACCGACCAAGACAAAAAAGTTTCAGGTGTCATGTCCTTAGTATTCACCATCGGGGTGAAACAATGGGAAAGACCCTACGCAGAATCCGCAAAGGGGGATTTTAAGATGTTCAAACGTTTAATTGGCCTTGTTGGTGGCGCCGCGCTTCTCGCAGGCTGCTCGGTTTATGGTAATTTGGAAGAACTCCAAAAGACAGAACCGCAAGGCACCGCCTTCACCAAGGCTTTGGCTAAAGAATACCAAGCCTTCTCAGAATTCGAAATGTACGACATGCGTGATTATGTCGATGCAGATCATTTTGCACGCAAAGGCCTTCGCGCCGCTGCAGGTGAAGTTGTCCTGCCAGAAGAAATCGCAAACTGGAACGAGCCTGCAGACCGCATTAAGGTCCTGACTTCTTCTCGTGAGCGTTTGATGAATGGCTTGGATTCAGGCGGTCGTGAGAACCACCCGATGGAAGCTGCAACCGCACAGGCGAAATTCGACTGCTGGGTTGAACAGCAGGAAGAAAACCATCAGCCTAAAGACATTGCAGACTGCATGAATGCCTTTATCGCTGCGATGGAAGTTCTGGAACAGAAAATGGCACCTGAGCCCGCTCCGGCACCAGCACCTGCTCCTCAGCCAATGATGGAACCTGCTAACTTCATCGTCTTCTTCGGCTTCGACCAAGACAATGTGAATGAAGGCGCTGCTCAGGTTCTCAATCTGGTTGGTTCCAAGTTTGCTGATTACAAAGAAGGTCAGATCATGCTGGTCGGCCACACAGATACAGCTGGGTCCGCAACGTATAACGAGGCTCTCTCGCTGCGTCGTGCGAACAATGTTCGGTTCAAATTGATCGAAATGGGTGTACCTGCTTCTGCAATCGGCGTCGAAGCCCGTGGTGAGAGCGAACCTCTCGAAGCCACAGCGGATGGCGTAAGGAACCCGCAGAACCGTCGTGTGGAAATCACCATCAAGTGATTGACTGACGGGCTCTAGGGGCGGCTTGCCACCCACAGAGACTGCATGAATGAGAGAAAAGGTCGGGAGACATCAGTCCCCCGGCCTTTTTCTTTGGAAAATTATTGTCCGCATCACCGCCGATAGGGATGCCATGCGCGACTGGACCAGAACAATTAAGTATTTTGGGGTTTCCAGAGCACTCCATCCCCGGCATGCTTGATAACAACGCCTTAAATCATGTGAAGCTGATGCATTACGAATCCATAACAGAGAATATCAAAGTCGCCGTGGAACCTGTCTTTCTGGACAACCAATCCTCCCCCACGGACAATCATTTCGTTTGGGCCTATACCGTTCATATAGTGAATTTGAGCGCCCAACCCGTCCGCTTGATTAACCGGCAGTGGCGGATAACAAATGCCCATGGTCATACAGAAGAAGTGAACGGCCCCGGTGTCGTGGGAGAGCAACCTCTGATTTCCCCTGGTGATAGCTTTGAATACACAAGCGGCGCACCGTTAAGCACACCGTCTGGAATCATGACTGGACACTATGAGATGCAATCAGCAAACGGCAGTTTGTTTCGAATTAATATTCCAGCATTTTCGCTTGATAGTCCGCATCAGGCAATCCATCTGAATTAAACCAACGTATGACTTTATGGTGCGCGACCTCATTGAAGGCTCGTGATAAAACAAGACAAGCCAAGATAGATAACGCCAAATCGCTTAGGCAATTATGATCAAGGATTTCCTGATGAACGCCATTCAGTCAGTTAAAGGGTCGCCTAATATACAATCGGGCAAAGATGAACGCCCCCCACGCGAAGAAGCTGAAGCCGCTGTTCGCACGCTTTTGCTGTGGGCCGGGGATGACCCAGATCGTGAGGGATTATTGGGCACGCCGGACCGTGTGGTGCGATCCTATGAGGAATTTTTCTCAGGTTATTGGGAAAATCCAACAGAGTTGTTAGCCCGTACATTTGAAGAGACAGAGGGCTATGATGAGATGGTCCTGCTACGGGACATTCCCTTTGAAAGCCACTGCGAACATCACATGGTGCCAATCATCGGAACGGCGCATGTTGCCTATCTGCCGAACCAGCGCGTCGTTGGAATTTCAAAATTGGCGCGAACCGTTGAAATCTTTGCAAAACGGCTGCAAATCCAGGAAAAAATGACGGCGCAAATCGCGGATGCCATTCAGCAGGCCCTGGAACCCAGAGGTGTCGCAGTTGTTCTGAATGCCCAGCATCAGTGCATGACGACACGGGGCGTCAAAAAACCGGGCGTCGGAATGATCACAAGCCGTATGCTGGGAGCGTTTAAAGAAGACCGTGCCTTAAAGGCAGATTTCATGGCGATGATTGGAAACAATGCATAACCGTCGCTGAAAACGGTCGGAATCTGTCAAATAATAAAGTTTGATGAGTTGCCAGAGTTCAATGAGGTATAATTGGCTTTTGATCGCACAAAATCCTCAAAAGCGCTTTTTTCCAATGGCCTTGAATAGAAAAACCCCTGTGCCTCCGCGCAGGGAAGCGATTTGACATATTCCGCCACTTCGCTGGTTTCAATTCCTTCGACTGTGACCTGCAAGTCCATATCGCGCATCAAATTGACGATATTGTTTAACAAGCGATTGGATTTCTCATCATAAGGTACCCCGATTAAGAAAGACCGATCTACCTTAGCCCGGGATGCCATGACGTCCCGCAACATACCCAGTGACGAATTTCCAGTTCCAAAATCATCAATCGCAATGGAAATACCCATATTCTGAAGCGCCGCAATGGCAGCAAAGGCCACCTTGGGATTCAGGGTCAATGTGGTCTCTGTAATCTCAAATTCCAGCGATGAGGGTGGGATATCAAATGTTGCAAGAGACCGCTTAACAAAATCGACAAAATTCCCTCGTTCCAATTGTTTGGGCGAGATGTTAACCGCCAACTTAACCTGCGCTAGAACGGGATCTCTTTTCCATTCCTGTACCGCAGCGCATGCTTCTAGGAAGATAAAACGACCGATGCCTTCAATCAGATCCGCACTTTCCGCAACGGGGATGAACTGTCCGGGCGGAACCATCGTTCCGTCTTCTTTGCGCCATCGAATTAAACATTCGGCGGCGGCACAGGTTTCATCCGGCAAGCTCATTTTGGGCTGAAAAACTGGGTAAAACTCATGACGCTGCACTGCTTCTCGAATCTGATGCACCATCGCGGAAGTTTCCAATACGCGAGAGACAACTTCTTCCGTCAGTAAGTACACCTCGCCACGATGCCTGTTTTTGGCCTCGTAATATGCCATGTCAGCGTATCGAATGGCCTTTCCTGGCTCGTCCGCCATAAAGGGAACTTCCAGCCCGCCAACCGTCGCGCTGATCGCGACCCGAGCCTTGCCAAATTCAAACGGATCCGCGAATGCATCCGTGATAACCTTTTGCACCTCCAACGCGCTTGAATTAGCGGAACTCCCTTTGGGGATTTCAAACAAAACCGAGAAACGATCTCCACTGCCTCGCCCGAAAAACTCCCATTTCATCATGGCTTTTGCCAAACGATCCCCAACCAAGCGGATGATCGTATTTCCATCTTCCATGCCAAAGGTGGAATTGATGGCACGCATCTGATCAATGCCAATTTCCATCATCAAAAACCGACGACCTTGGCTGACATAGGACTCGAAAACAGTATCCAAACTGCGAAGCAAAGCTTCCCGTTTCGGTAGCCCCGTCAACTGATCATAATAGATTGAGGGATCCACCCCCGTGATTAAGTCATGATGGATAGTCTGGTCCCGTAGAAACAGAAAATGGGTTAACTCCCCATTAACTAGATGGGTCCCAATACGAACATAAACTTTAAAGTGAAGACCGTCGGCCCGACGTGCATCGACCTGGCTTAAGTGTGGATAGTGCACTTCCCGCGTAAGTTCATTACCGGAAACTTCTTTCTCAGCATTAAAATACCACAGATTTTCTTCGGGTAAAAAGGACCTAATGGGATGATTAAGCAGATCATCTTCAGCATGGCATCCAAACATAGAAACCGCCATATCATTAACAAATACAATACTTTTCGCCTCGTTGAATGCCACAACCGCGTCATGGGATTGATTGAGCAAGCCACTCAGTAGCTTGATTTCTTCAGTGAGCGCCTTGGCCCCCACCCCAACGTGACGATTCGGTTTTAACATATGCCGGTCAAACTCCTCCCGACGTGCAAACGCCCATGATATATACACCAGCAGTACCCCAATAAGTCTTAATTAAAGGTAAAGCCCTGATCTTTTTTAACATGGTTGTGCTGCCCCGACCTGCTGGTTTCTTTAGGGAAATCCAGCTATGGTCACAAATCGTGAGGCATACTTCGGACACATTCAGGCTAAGCCGTGTCCGGTGGAGGGGTTGTTGCTAGATTTCCGTCCTATCTTCTTTGTGAACGGCATCTTGCTGATTACCTTATCCGTGGCAATGATCCTGCCCGCGGCGGTGGATATGATTGTAGCCAACCCGGATTGGGAAGTGTTTGCAGCCGCCTCAGGACTAACATTTTTCGTGGGTGCAATGCTGGCCCTGACCAACAGAGTGAAGACCATCGCGCTCTCGATTCGTCAGGCCTTTGTCATGACCACTACGTCTTGGTGCCTGCTGCCGGCTTTTGCGGCATTACCTCTCAGTTTCTCCGATCTGAATCTATCCTATACAGATGCCTTTTTTGAGGCGATGAGCGGCATCACAACCACCGGCTCAACCGTTATTGTGGGCCTGGATTTTGCCCCGCCAGGCATATTGCTGTGGCGGTCACTGCTGCAATGGTTGGGCGGGATCGGGATCATTGTCATGGCCGTATCCATTCTGCCAATGCTACAAGTTGGCGGCATGCAATTGTTCCGCATGGAATTTGCCGAAAGGGTGGAAAAAGCGCTGCCGCGCGCGGCCCAGATCGGTGCCTGGATCGCAATGATTTACCTGTCCCTGACAATTGTATGCGCCAGTCTGTATTGGTGGGCGGGGATGAGCGGCTTTGACGCCTTGAACCATGCAATGACGACTGTCGCGACTGGCGGGTTTTCAACTTATGACAGTTCCATGGGCCTGTTTGGCAGCGCACGGCTGGAATGGATCGCCACCGTATTCATGATCCTGGGTTCCCTGCCCTTCCTATTATATCTGCAGGCGATACGCGGTGCGCCGATGGTTCTGTATCGAGATAGTCAGATTCGCTGGTTTTTTGGGTTTTTGCTCAGTGCGATCCTGGTGATGATTCTATATCTGATAACGGAGAAGAGCTGGCCCCTGTCCGATGCCATTCGGTTTACCACCTTCAATGTCACCTCCGTGATGACAGGAACCGGATATGCAACACAGGATTTTGGGGCATGGGGTGCCTTTGCATTGCCCCTGTTCTTTCTGTTGATGTTTATCGGGGGCTGTGCCGGGTCAACGACTTGCGGTATCAAGGTTTTCCGGTTCCAGGTTCTCTATGCGACGGCTCGGGTTCAAATGAAGCGCCTGTTGAGCCCAAATGGGGTCTTTATTGCTTATTATAACAAAAAACCGATCCCAGAGTCGGTCGAAGAATCGGTAATGAGCTTCTTCTTCTTGTTCATGATGATATTTGGCCTCTTAGCCATGGCACTGGGCCTACTAGGGCTGGACTTCATTACCGCAACCAGCGGTGCCGCCACGGCCATTTCTAACGTCGGGCCGGGTCTCGGGGATGTGATCGGACCGGCTGGAACCTTCGCAACTCTGCCGGATGCTGCAAAATGGTTGCTCTCTGGGGGTATGCTGCTAGGACGGTTGGAGCTCTTTACCGTGCTCATTCTGCTGGCGCCCAGTTTCTGGCGCGGCTGACATTAAAGGATACCGGGATATGCCAACCCCAATTGAATTGCTGGAAACTTTGATCGGGTTCGACACGACCAGTGCAAAGTCAAATATGGACCTGATCGATTTCGTCCAAACCTATCTGGCAGAATACGGGGTCGACAGTACGCTGGTGCATAATGAGGACCAGACGAAGGCAAATCTTTGGGCCACGGTTGGACCGAAACAACCGGGCGGTGTCTGCCTGTCAGGTCATACCGATGTTGTCCCTGTTGTTGGACAACCGTGGGATACGGACCCGTTTGAGCTGATCAAAAAAGGAAGCCGATATTACGGGCGCGGCACCTGCGATATGAAAGCTTTCCCAGCAGTAGCCCTGTCACTGTTGCCCGAAATGCTGGCAAAGCCTTTGGTTCGCCCAATCCATTTTGCCCTGTCCTATGACGAGGAAGTGGGATGCCTGGGGGCCCCCAGCATGATTAAGGAAATCGGTAAGAGCCTGCCCCAGCCCTCCGTCGTTATTGTGGGGGAGCCGACTGATATGAAGATTGTCTCCGCCCATAAGGGCATGTGGTTCTTCCGCGTTGTGGTGACAGGCAAAGAGGCCCATTCCAGCCAGACCCATCGTGGGGTTTCCGCCGTGATGACGGGGGCCCGGTTGATCGCAAAGCTGGATGAAATGGCAAAGGCCAGGAAGGCGGCCGCCGATCCGGCCTGTAAATTCGTACCGCCCTATACAACGATCCATGTCGGTCAGGTCGAAGGCGGTACAGCGTCCAATATCATTTCCCGACGTTGCGAATTTGCCTGCGACATCCGAAATCTGCCAGACGATTTTCCCGAAGACATTCAGCGGGAATTCGAAGCGTGGATAGAGGCAGAGATACTGCCTGAAATGAAAGCAATTGATCCCAATGCAGGGGTCACCGTCACAACGGAAAATGTTGTCGCCGGCTTGAAAGAGGATCTAGACAGCGAAGCAGAACAGCTGGTGCGACAAATCACCGGGGACAATGATATCACCTACGTCCCTTATGGTACCGAGGCGGGACAGTTCCAAGCGGCGGGCATGGCCGTTGTTGTCTGTGGGCCAGGCTCTATCGATCAAGCGCATCAGGCCAACGAGTTCATCGAAGAGGCACAGATTGAACAGTGTGAAGCCATGTTGAGAAAGCTGATCGCCCGCTGCCAAGCCTGAAAACAAGAATAACTTTCTTAAAACTGTGCCCTTTCCGGGCTTCACAAAAATTTCTTCCGCAATGCAACATTTTTACGTTGGAATAAGTCTAAAGAACACCTATATACGTCCTGTCTGCAAATTATAGGTGTTCTAAGGAACCTTGTAAGTCCCTCACACACCTATATGCAAATCTGAATGCTTTCGGCGCGCCAAATGGCGCTCCAATGATGAAATCAAAAAGGAGTCTACTCATGACCCAGTTCACAAATATGAAAAAGCCCGGCGACAAGGTCCCAAATGTTACCTTCCGCACCCGCGCCAATAGCGAATGGAAAGATGTCACCACGAACGACCTGTTTGCTGGCAAACGCGTTGTTGTTTTCTCCTTGCCTGGTGCATTTACGCCGACTTGTTCTTCGACCCACCTGCCGGGTTACATGATCAAGTCTGAAGAAGTGAAAAAGCACGGCGTTGACGATATCTATTGCTTGTCGGTCAATGACAGCTTTGTCATGAACGCCTGGGCGAAAGACCAGGGTGTTGATAGTGAATTGAAGGTTATCCCCGACGGGAATGGTGAATTCTCTGAAGGAATGGGCTTGCTGGTCGGTAAAGAAGACCTTGGCTTTGGCAAGCGCTCTTGGCGCTATTCGATGGTCGTCAATGACGGCGTGATCGAAAAGACGTTTGTTGAGCCGGAAAAGCCTGGCGACCCCTTTGAAGTCAGCGACGTTGATACAATGCTGAACTATCTGAGCACGGCCAAAGTGACCGCGTAAGGATTGAGACTAAATCGGACCAGGATGGGCTGCTATAAGCATCCCGTCCTGGACCGGAACCCGCTGGAGGAGGGCCGTCGCGCCCTCCTTTAGTGTGTCTTGGGACGGTTCAAAGACCAATTGCCCTGAAAACCAAGCCGCATGTACATCCTCTGTTGTATTAAACAGATCACTATGGTGGACGCGCTTACCGTCCCGCCATCCATGCAGATCAATCAGCCACAAGGCACCTTGCCTGATCTCCCACCGACCAACATAGCCACGCAAGCAAGCCTCGCTGCGTTGCTCAAAAGCTATCGGCCCATTCTGACGCAACCAGACAGACAACGGTGCTGTATGCAAACGATACAGCTGATGATCAATCCACAGCGTTTCTGGTAATTGCTCAACTATCTCCATCACCCCACCGGATCCATACCCCCTGCCCTCAACCCGTATGAAGGTCAAGAACAGGGAAAATCTTATGGAACTAACAGCCCTTTGTACACATGCCATCGGTCCCAAATGACATCGTTCTGCCACTGAGCGGCAAATGTACGGGGATGTTGACTGCCTGAGAGAAGATATCTGTTTTGGAGCCAGCCACCGCGACACCATCCTTTGTCGCCATTTCATTGGCATGGGACGGAATGACAGCGGTGGGTTTGATCAGATCATTGATCACAAAGGCAGCTTCGGTGGGGCCTGTTGTGAATGTATCGCCAATATTCATGACCACCAGCTTGGCCTTATACTGATCCGCGACAACAGTCTTTTGTTCCGCCGTGACCCCGGTATCACCGGATAGATACACGGTAAGACCATTGCTGAAAGTCAGAACATAGCCGGTCGGCGGGCCTGCATAGGCGGTCAGACCGGCGGTTTCCAACATAGTACCCAGATCGCCCTCAATAAACGCCCCAGCAATACCGTTGGAATGAACGGCTGGCACTGTGGTAATCGACACGCCACCAACCTTGTAAGCCCCCCCAAAACGAACCAATTTGGCCTTTGATGGGTCCCCACCCAAGGCTTTCAGCTTATTGCCAAAGAATTTTGGCATTTCACTTCCCGTCACAATCTGCGCCTCGGTCTTTAAGGCGATATCGATCGTGTTGCTGTTAGGAACCGATGCGACTGAGATATCCGGCTTGCCGCATTCGCCCGAATTTACGGACGGAATATGCCGGTCTCCTATATGATCGCCATGCATGTGGCTGACCAGGATTGCGTCAATCTTTCCCAATCGAGGATCATCCGGCCCGGCAACCGTGCGCCCCGCATCATATAGAATGCGCGTCCCATCGGGATCTTCAAAGATCATCGCACGATCAAAAACACAGAATTCCCCATCATGACTGCCAAGCGGCGTGATTTTGACATCGCTTGCCTGAGCAGTCGCAGCACTGATGACGAAAATGGCACTAGCCAGAACCGTTTGTTTCAAAGCATTTAATACCATTAGACCTCTCCTTGATTTCCATCGGAATGTTTCCCCAGGATTGAAGTCGTTCATTTCAATCTAATGGCAAGGTCTTAACCGGCATGTTAACGAAAAGGTTAGCTGCGCTGGAACGCATTGCTGAGACTCTGGGTTTTAGTCCAAAGACGCATAGCAAGAGGGCCATTTCCGCACATCAATCAGAGATCGAATTTCTCACAAATGAGTCTAGCACTGTCTTCAGGGCTAGATTCCGTGCTGTTGATCATGAGATCGTATTCAATGCCCCTATGGACGATGTCAACTTGCATTCGTGCGAGGCCAATTTCTCGATCGCCACGATCGCGTTCCCGTTGTTCTAGAACCTCTAACGGCGCTGTTATTCCGACTTTTAGGAAACGATATGGGGCAAGGAGTTCATTATATTCTGAGATCCCATCGCCCAACAGCACGTCATCCACAACCAAATCATTGCCAGCGTCGGCCAGCGCGGCAACGGCACGGCGCATTCCATGCAATGCACGGACAACAACCGGTCCAGACGTTATCTCCGTAGCAGGGTAACCGTCCTTCAAAACCGATTTAAAAACCAAGCCTTCTGGATGCCCTAAATAGCGTTCCGGGATCATTTCCAGAAAAACATCCATCGCGACATGCAATAAGGGACGCCGTACGATGGTCTGAAGGGCACGCGCGATGGAACTCTTCCCGACGCTCCCCGGGCCATTCAAAAGGATTATGGTCGTTCCAGTGCGGGTCATCAGCTAGCGGGGCGCAAAGGCGCTGCGCAGCCGGTGGGTTCGGCCTGGATGGTGAAAGCGCACTGTCGTGACGGTACCTTTGGCATTCCAGGTGCGGCGTTCGACGATCAGGACCGGCTCCCCCTCTTTAAGACCCAGGGTCGCCGCGACAGAGCCGGTGGCGATGTCGGCTGAAATGACATGTTCCGCCTCGGTCCAGGGAACATTCTTGAGCAACCACGGATTTGGCCCGATCTGGTCGAAGCCTTCTTCCAGCGCCTCCGGGACGGTCAGAGGATCAATCCAGCGATCTTCAAATTGATAGGGATGACGATCCGCATAGTGCAGGCATAACAGATGCAAGGCCTCCTCACCCGGCGCCCGGTTCAGATGTGCCGCGACCGTTGGGGGCAAGGGTGCCAGTGTTCGCTCCAGCAATTGATATTGATAGCTGGCCCCGGTTGCCTTTATCTCGTCTTCAACCAGAGAGATATCCAGCGCCAGACTGCGCCCGGTTGGATAGGCAACACGAGTGCCGGTTTTGCGTTTACGCTCCAGCACCCCTTCTTCCGCCAATTCCCGCAAAGCGCGGTGCACAGTGGAGCGGGCGCAATTGAAATCCAGCGCCAATTGTTGTTCGCCAGGGATTGAATCTCCTGGTCGCCAGAGGCCAGAATGAACCCGTTCCAACAGCGTATCCTTGATCCGCTGATAGGGAGCAAGATCAGACATCAGCCCCCTCCTTCCATCAACTGGGCCACGGTTTCCTTAACGGCACGGGTAATTTTCGCGCGGGGAATATGTCGCCCGTCCTGCACCCTCACTCGACCGGCAGACCAGACTGTCCGGACTGCGCGGTCACCGACGACGAAGACGTAATGATCTAACCATTCCGCCGACCCTGGCACGAAGGGCAGGATATCATCTGCCTCCAGCGCGGTCAGATCCGCCCAGGCACCGGGTTCAATACGACCCGCCTGCCGTCCAAGAGCTTGAGCCCCGCCCTGGGCGGCGGCCTGATAAAGAGCTTGGCCTACAGACCCTGGATCTTGCCGCATGACGGTACGGTGACGGTCCTGGAACCGTTGGCTGTATTCCAGGACCCGCAATTCCTCCGTCAGATCGATCCGGACATTGGAATCACTGCCAATGCCATAACGGCCACCAGCTTCCAGGAACCGCCGCCCGTCAAAAATGCCATCCCCCAGATTGCCTTCTGTGATCGGACACAGTCCCGCCACCGCGCCCGTCTTTGCAAAGGCCACGGTCTCTTCCGGCTGCATATGGGTGGCATGGACAAGGCACCAGCGGTGATCGACATTGGCATTGTCTAACAGCCAGGCAACAGGCCGCGCACCATAGGCAGCCTCGACATCTGCAACCTCGGCGACTTGTTCTGCGATATGGATATGGACGGGGCCACCGCTAAAATCTGATGCCAGGGGAGACAGCATCGGCGGTGGCACGGCCCGCAAGCTATGGGCCGCAACACCCAGAACAGAATCCGCCGCTGAAAGCTTGATGGCCCCGTGCAGCGTTGCATAACGCTCCATGTCACAGCCAAAACGCCGCTGTCTGTCATTCAAGGCGCGGCCATCCACGCCCCCCTGAGCATAAAGGACAGGCAACAACGACATGCCAATACCACTGGTCTGCGCGGCGGCGATAATGCGCTGGGCCATCTCCGCAGGATCATCGTAGGAACCGCCATCAGGACGGTGATGCAAATAGTGAAACTCTCCGATTGCGGAAAATCCAGCTTCCAGCATTTCCATATAGGCGAAGGCCGCAATCGCCTCCACATCCTCAGGCGTCAATTGCCCCAGAAAGCCATACATCGCCTCCCGCCAAGTCCAGAAGGAATCCTCCCCGCTGGCCTTCTTTTCCGCATGCCCTGCCATGGCGCGCTGAAAAGCATGGGAATGCAGATTGCTGAGTGCCGGGATCAACAGGCGATTGGCCAGTCGCGTGTCGCCTGATTGCGCATGACTGTTTGGCGCAACGGCGGCGATGCGACCGACAGCATCAATCTCCACCCGCACATTGGCGCACCATCCCTGGGGCAACAGCGCCCAATCGGCAAACAGCGCAGTCATCAAATTCTCTCCAATTATGTCTGGACAAATAGCCTTATAACCATATACATAATTTTCAGCATCCAATGCAAGTCCATACAGCCTTTTAAGGAGCCCGCGCCCATGACCCGCGATACCACCCTTGTGCTGACCAACCTGACCCTTGCCACGATGGTCGCAGGCAATGCGCCCTATGGCTTGGTGGAGGATGGAGCCATCGTCTTGGAGGGCGGGCGGATCTTGTATGCGGGACCGAAAGGCCTGCTGCCGGAAGAGTTCAAAGACTGGGATCATGAAGACTGCGGCGGGGCCGTTGCCACCCCCGCTTTGATCGATTGCCACACGCATCTTGTCTATGGCGGCAACCGGGCAAAAGAATTCGAGCTACGCCTGAATGGGGCAAGCTATGCCGAAATCGCAAAAGCGGGCGGCGGCATCCTGTCCACCGTTACCGCAACCCGTGCCGCCAGCGAAGAGGCCTTATTCGAAGCCGCTCTGCCCCGCATCCATTCCTTCATTGATGAAGGCACCGGCACGATTGAAATAAAATCCGGCTATGGTTTGGATCTGGAAACCGAGTTGAAGATGCTGCGGGTTGCCCGCCGTCTGGGTCTGGAATGCCCGATTGATGTCGTGACCACCTTCCTGGCCGCCCATGCAATCCCCCCGGAATACAAGAACAACGCTGATGGCTATATCGATTGGATCTGCACCGAAATCCTGCCGGCCGCCCATACTGAAGGGCTGGTCGATGCGGTCGATGCCTTCTGTGAAAATATCGCCTTTGATGCGGTCCAGGTCAGCCGCGTCTTTGAAAAGGCGACAGAGCTGGGCATTCCGGTGAAACTGCATGCCGAACAATTGTCCAATTTGGGCGGTGCCGCCTTAGCCGCCGGGTTCAAGGCCCTGTCCGCAGACCACCTGGAATATCTGGATCAGGCGGGCGTATCGGCCATGGCTGCCGCTGGCACCGCCGCGGTTATCCTGCCAGGAGCCTTCTATACCCTGCGTGAAACAAAATTGCCGCCACTGGATGAATTGCGCGAAGCAGGGGTTCCGATAGCGATTGCGACCGATTGCAATCCTGGCTCCTCGCCTCTCTTTTCTCCCCTTCTGGCAATGAACATGGCGTGCACTCTGTTTCGCATGACGCCGGAAGAAGCCCTTGTCGGCCTGACCCGCAATGGCGCCCTGGCACTGGGCAAGCTGGAGGATCGCGGCACGCTGGAGGCTGGCAAGCGGGCGGATATCGCCCTATGGGACGTCGAAAGTCCTGGCGAATTGGCCTACCGCCAGGGATACAATCCTTTAATCCGTCGCTTTTATGGAGATGACGCATGACCCAATCTGCTAGCCCACTGACCCTGATGCCTGGAAAGGTCGGGATTGGCACACTGCGCAAAATCTATCGCGACGGCGTTTCGGTAGAACTCGACCCATCCTGTCAGTCCAAGGTTCAAGCGGCAGCTGACATTGTCATGGCCGCAGCCAATGGCAAGGACCCGGTCTATGGCGTCAATACAGGCTTTGGAAAACTGGCCCAAAAGCGTATTGCACCCGCCGATACCAAGCGCCTGCAACGCAACTTGATCCTGTCCCATGCCAGTGGTGTGGGCGAACCTCTGGCGGAACCGATTGTTCGACTGATCATGTCCCTGAAGCTGATCTCTCTGGGACGCGGTGCATCTGGCGTGCGTTGGGAAATCATCGCGCTGTTACAGGATATGCTACGCACCGGTGTCACGCCCGTTATCCCAGGCCAAGGCTCTGTCGGGGCCAGCGGCGATCTGGCCCCCCTGGCCCATATGAGTGCCGTGATGATCGGCGAAGGGGAAGCGATCTATCAAGGCGAACGCATGCCGGGTGGTGCTGCCCTGCAAAAGGCAGGCCTGACCGCGACCGAACTGGGTCCGAAAGAGGGTCTGGCACTAATCAATGGGACTCAGGTTTCCACAGCCTTGGCGCTGGCTGGCTTGTTCGACGCGCATCGATCTTTCCGTGCAGCGCTGGCCTCTGGCGCCTTGTCCACCGATGCCGCGATGGGGTCCAGCGCGCCGTTTCATCCTGAAATCCATACCCTGCGCGGTCACCACGGGCAGATTGATTCCGCCCATACCCTGCGGCAATTGATGGATGGCAGCGCGATCCGCGACAGCCATGTGATCGATGACGAGCGGGTGCAGGACCCATATTGCATTCGCTGCCAACCGCAGGTGATGGGCGCTTGCCTGGACCTGTTGCGCACCTGTACGCGTACACTGACAATTGAAGCCAATGCGGTGACTGACAATCCACTCATCCTCAGCGATGGTGCGGGTATTATTTCAGGCGGTAACTTCCATGCCGAACCCGTTGCTTTCGCGGCGGATCAGTTGGCTCTGGTTATTGCGGAAATTGGCTCAATCACTGAGCGACGCATCGCGATGCTGGTCGATCCGGCATTGAACTTTGGCTTGCCGCCCTTCCTGACACCTGACCCGGGCGTCAATTCAGGCTTTATGATTGCGGAAGTCACAGCAGCCGCGCTGTATTCCGAAAACAAACAACGGGCCAACCCGACTTCCACCGATTCAACGCCTACCAGCGCCAATCAGGAAGATCATGTCTCCATGGCTTGTCACGGGGCACGCCGGTTGATCGACATGAACCGCAATCTGGAACAGATCGTCGGCATCGAGTTGTTGATGGCAGCACAGGGCGTTGAATTCCGTGCCCCCCTGACAACCAGCCCACGCTTGACCGCCGTCATGGAGTGTGTTCGCGCGGTTGTGCCTACATTGGGTGAAGACCGGTACATGTCGCCAGACCTGATCAAGGCCGCCGAACTTGTGCGATCCGGCGCGCCCGTTCGCGCTGCCGGCCGAGACATTTTCCCCCTGCTGACTGAAACGCCGAGCTAAGAGGATCAACCATGTCTGATGTGAAAAACAATCCACGCCACAACATCCGCACCATCCGTGCGCCCCATGGGACCGAGCTGTCCTGCAAGTCCTGGATGACCGAAGCCCCCTATCGCATGTTGATGAACAATCTGGACCCGGATGTCGCAGAAAACCCGAATGAATTGGTGGTCTATGGGGGCATTGGCCGGGCCGCGCGCACCTGGGCTGATTTTGACTCCATCACTGCAACACTGAAAACACTGAGCGAAGAAGAGACTCTGCTGGTCCAGTCCGGCAAGCCAGTCGGTGTGTTTCGCACCCATAAGGATGCGCCCCGTGTGTTGATTGCGAACTCTAACTTGGTACCCCATTGGGCAACCTGGGAGCATTTC
>JARGPE010000029.1:20118-25323 GCA_029212835.1 Alphaproteobacteria bacterium
TTGGCTTGATGATGTATGGGCAAATGACCGCCGGGTCCTGGATCTATATCGGGACCCAGGGCATCGTCCAGGGCACCTATGAAACCTTCGCCGAAGCGGGTCGTCAGCATTATGATGGCAACCTGACTGGCAAATGGGTTCTGACCGGCGGGTTGGGTGGCATGGGCGGCGCACAACCTCTGGCTGCCGTGATGGCTGGTGCCTGCTGTCTGGCGGTGGAATGCAATCCAGACTCAATCGATTTCCGTCTGCGCACCCGCTATGTGGATGAACGCGCCGACACTGTGGATGAAGCGCTGGAGATGATCGACCGCTGGACCAAAGCGGGTCAGGCGAAGTCAGTCGGCCTGCTGGGCAATGCCGCTGATGTCTTCACGGAATTGGCAAATCGAGGCGTGCGTCCAGACATCGTCACCGATCAGACTTCCGCCCATGATCCCATCAACGGCTATCTGCCCCAGGGCTGGACCATGGCGCAATGGAAGGAAAAGCGCGAAAGCGATCCCGCAGCCGTTGAAAAGGCCGCCCGCGCCTCCATGCGCATCCATGTCGAGGCGATGCTGAAATTCCATGCTGCCGGTGTGCCGACGCTGGATTATGGCAACAATATCCGCCAGGTCGCAAAAGACGAGGGCCTGAAGAACGCCTTCGATTTCCCGGGCTTTGTGCCCGCCTATATCCGTCCGCTATTCTGTCGTGGTGTTGGTCCCTTCCGCTGGGTCGCGCTGTCTGGCGATCCGGAAGACATCTATAAAACCGATCAGAAGGTGAAAGAACTGATCCCCGACGATGCCCATCTGCATCAATGGCTGGATATGGCACGCGAGCGTATTTCGTTCCAGGGCTTGCCCGCCCGTATCTGCTGGGTTGGCCTGGGCCAGCGCCATCGTCTGGGTCTTGCCTTCAACGAAATGGTCGCGTCTGGGGAATTGAAGGCCCCGGTCGTGATCGGGCGCGATCACTTGGACAGTGGGTCTGTTGCCAGCCCGAACCGCGAAACTGAGGCGATGAAGGATGGATCAGACGCAGTTTCCGATTGGCCCTTGCTGAACGCATTGCTGAATTGTGCGTCTGGGGCAACCTGGGTGTCATTGCATCATGGCGGTGGTGTTGGCATGGGCTTCAGCCAGCATTCCGGCATGGTCATTTGTTGTGATGGCAGCGAAGATGCCGCCCGACGCATTGACCGTGTGTTGTGGAACGATCCCGCCACTGGGGTCATGCGTCATGCCGATGCTGGCTATGACATCGCCATCGATTGCGCCAAGGAAAACGGCCTGCGCCTGCCCGGCATTCTGGGGAACTAGAACGGATAGTTCCGAGTCCTGACTTAGCCCATCGACGCGGCGGCCTTGTCCATGAAGCGTGCCAGTTTTGCATCGCGCTCCGACAGGCCATCGCAGTCATGGGTGGTCAAGGTGACGTCCACCCGGCTATAGACATTGAACCATTCAGGATGGTGATCCAGCTTTTCCGCCTGGATCGCGACACGGGTCATAAAGCCGAAAGCCTGATTGAAGGATTTGAATTTGAACGACCGTGAAATCGCATCGCGATCATTCAAGGCGCTCCACTCCGGCAGTTCTGCCAGAAGGGCTTCACGCTCTTCAAGACTCAATTTTTTTACCATTTTTGTCATCTCCCTCTCGCGCGAACGGTGCGGCATCCGTATATCATCAGCATGACCAAACACATGATCAGCCTGGATGCAATTGAAGCAATCGCCCAACGCCATCTGAATGAGCTTCCGGAAGAATTCCGCCAATATCTGGGGGATATTGTCTTCCGGGTGCAAGACTTACCTGATCCAGAAACTGTTGAAGCCCTGGACCTTGCCTCGCCCTATGATCTGCTGGGACTGTATCACGGGGTGAATATGGCGTCCAAATCTGTGATGGACCCTCATCCCGAGATCGATATGATTTTCCTCTATCGATTGCCAATGCTGGACTTTTGCCAGAAAACAGGCGAAGACCTGAATAATCTGGTGCGCCACGTGCTGGTGCATGAGATCGGACATCATTTCGGTCTCAGCGATGACGACATGCACTCCATAGAGGATGAAGAATGAGCGAAGGCCTCCCCGCCCGCCGCGCCAGTTTGGCGCTGTTAGAAGCCGTGTTGGAACGTGGCCTAACCCTGGAAGAAGCCATCGCAGAATCCACTCTGATGCGCGATCTGGAGCCGCGCGATCGTGGCTTTGCGCGATTGACGGTGTTGACTGTCCTGCGCCATCTGGGCCAGCTCGATTCTCTGATCGGGGGCTATATGGAACGCCCGCCGGTTGGCCGTGCACAACGGGCATTGAATATCTTGCGTATTGGCATTGCTCACCTGCTGTTTCTGAAGACGCCGGCCCATGCGGCGGTTGATGCCGCCGTTACCCTGGCCAAGGTTGAGCGATTGGATTCCATGGCGGGATTGATCAATGCCGTCTTACGACGCGCTACCCGCGATGGGGCCGACTTGTTGGCTGTCCAGGATGCAGAACGACTGAATACGCCAGGATGGCTGTGGCAGGATTGGATCGCGCAATATGGCGAAGAAACCACCCGCGCGATTGCCCGCGGTCAATTGGTGGAACCTGCAACCGACCTGACAGTTAAGAGCGATATCGACCATTGGGTCGAGGTTCTGAATGGCCGAAAGCTGACCAGCAACAGCCTGCGCCTGCCCGACAGCACCGATGTCACCCAATTGCCAGGCTTCGCTGAAGGCGCCTGGTGGGTACAGGACGCCGCTGCAACCCTGCCTACACGCTTGCTGGGCGATGTAGCGGGACAGCATGTGATGGACCTGTGCGCCGCCCCTGGGGGCAAGACAGCACAACTGATCGCTGCCGGCGCCCAGGTTACGGCAGTGGATCGTTCCAAACCACGACTGGGCCGCCTATCAGAAAACTTAACCCGTCTGGGCATGTCAGCAGATGTCGTGACCGCCGATGCCGTGCAATATCGGCCGTCTGAACCAGTCGCGGCAATCCTTTTAGACGCGCCCTGCAGTGCGACCGGCACCCTGCGCCGTCATCCGGAAATTGCCCAGCGGCGCGGCCCTGCCGATATCGTCAAGCTGGCCGCCCTGCAAAAACGCCTGATTACGGCTGCGGCAGAAATGTTAGCACCGGGCGGGCGTGTGGTGATTGCAACTTGTTCACTGCAGCAAGCAGAGGGCCCTGCGCTGTACCGACACGCGTTAAGCGTTGCCGGACTGATCGCCGATCCCATTCAACCCGATGAATTACCTGAGATACCAGAGGCCATTACTGAAGAAGGTTGGATGCGCAGCCATCCGGGCCTTTGGCAAGACCAAGGCGGCATGGATGGATTTTTTGCCATGCGTTTCCGCAAGGCCCCTTAAGACGCATCCCGCCAGGACTGAATTTTACGATACAATGTGGATGGGGCCACGCCCAGTGCTGAGGCAGCTTGCGGGATATTGCCATCACACTGATCAATCGCTGCCTCAATTGCATCCCGTTCTACCAGCGACAAGGGACGGATGGCCCCATCTGGCTGCTTGCCAGGGAAATCGTTATCCTGTTCCGCTGACGCGACCAGTCGGCCATAGCTGTAGGGTCTTTTGGCAAAACCAGGATTTAAAGCGGCGCTGATCATTGGACCGGTGACGACATCGCCTTCATTCAGAACAACAACATTGCGCACGACATTCTGAAGCTCTCGAACATTTCCAGGCCAGATATAATCCTGCATCATTTTTAGGGCATCCGCATCAAACCGCTTGAACCGCTTGCTTTCCTCCTCAGAGAAATGACCCAGAAAACGCATACTGATCGGTTCAATATCCTCAATCCGGTCGCGCAAGGGTGGCATGCGAATGGGGATCACGTTCAAACGATAGAACAAATCTTCGCGCAGATGCCCATCTTGAATGGCCTGTATCGGTTCGCGATTGGTGGCACAAACGAATCGAACATTGCCCTGTCGCTCAGTGCTCTCCCCAATTCGAGTATAGGTCCCGGTCTGAATGAACCGTAACAATTTGGTTTGTAAGTCCTTATCCATCTCCCCAATTTCATCCAGAAACAGGGTACCGCCATTGGCCAGCTCTGCGGCACCGATCCGGTCCATGATTGCCCCGGTGAATGCGCCTTTGCGATGACCAAAAATTTCAGCCTCCATCAATTCACGCGGAATCGCGCCACAGTTCAGTGGAATAAAAGGCTCTCGTCGTCTGGGGCTTTCTTCATGAATCGCATGGGCGCAAAGCTCTTTTCCCGTCCCAGACTCACCGGTAATAAAGACACTGGCTTTAGATGCTGCTGCGGCAACAATGGTGCGATAGACAGTCTGCATGGGGCTGGAATTGCCAACAAAATCATGAAATTCATCTGGGATCGGACGCGTTACAGATTGAACAATCTCCTCCAGCTCGTGATGTTCAATCGCATTCTTCACGGTCACCAATAAACGCTGCCCATCAAATGGCTTTACCAGAAAATCATAAGCCCCAAGGCGCATCGCCTCCACAGCCCAATTCACGGATCCGTGGGAGGTTATGACGACAACCGGGCATAAATTCCCGGCCCGTTTCAAACGTCGCAGCACTTCAAACCCATCAATGTCAGGCAATTGGATATCCAGAAGAATGACCGAAGGTATCAGCTTATTGGCCATAGCCAACCCTGTCATGCCATTGGAGGTTCGATGAACAACGGCTTCCTCGTCCGACAGGTGGGTCTCATATAAAGCTGCCAGTCGGTCATTATCCTCGATGAGCAGAATCTCGCGTCCCACTAACATTCGAGCATCCTCCCCAGCCAGATCTAAAGTCCGACAGAATTTTTCTTATCCTGACATTCAGGAGAATAGACATGCTTGTCGCCTCTCCCTTCGCTCTGCGATAGTAAGGGCCGCAAAGAAGAATTGCAAAATGCAAATAATGGTCTTTTAGGGAGAAAACTATGCGCCTGAATAGCAAGGTTGCCATCGTTACCGGGGCAGCATCGGGATTTGGAGAGGGCATTGCCCGACGGTTTGCCGCCGAAGGGGCCAAGGTCGTTTTGGCTGACATCACCGTCGATGCTGGCCAAACCATCGCCGCAGATATTGGGGAAGCCGCCCATTTCCTGAAGGCAGATGTGACGTCAGTCAAGGACTGGAAGGACCTGATCGAAGGCACAATTGCCCATTTCGGGCGGCTGGACATTGTCGTGGCAAGGCGGCGGCTATCCCAATAGCGAATTTC